>CAIWGR010000259.1 GCA_903912275.1 uncultured delta proteobacterium | reverse complement strand
CCCGCTGCTACCAGGTCTGGACCGAGGCCAGGCCGGAGAACCGTTTCGATCTCTTCGCTCCTGCGCTCACCGAGGTCCTTGGCCTCGTTCGACAGGTCGCCGCCGCCAAGTCGGAGGCGCTCGGACTCACCCCGTACGACGCCCTGATCGACCAGTTCGAGCCCAGCATGCGGGCGGCCCGTATCGCGGAGATCTTCGCTCCCCTCCGCGAGCAGTTGCCGCCGATGATTGGCAAGGTCATCGAGCGGCAAGCGGCGGAGCCCGTGCGTGAGCAGTCGTCCGGCCCCTTCCCCATCGACGCGCAGCGCGAGCTTGGCCTCGACGTCATGAAGCTCCTTGGCTTCGACTTCGACCGCGGTCGCCTCGATGTCAGCCCCCACCCCTTCTGCGGCGGCGCGACCGACGATGTCCGCATCACCACCCGCTACCGCGAAGACGACTTCGCCTCGGCCATGATGGGTGTTGCCCATGAGACCGGCCACGCTCTCTATGAACTCAACCGGCCTGCGGCCTGGCGCGGCCTCCCCGCCGGCACGGCGCGCGGCATGGCGGTGCATGAGTCGCAGTCGCTCTTTGTCGAGATGCAGCTCTTCCGCAGCAAGCCGCTGATGGAGAAGGTGGCACAGCTTGTGAACCAGCACCTCGGTCCGAACGGCAGCAAGCCGTGGACCGGCGACGACCTCTTCTCCCGCTTCACCCGGGTGAAGCGGAGTCTCATCCGCGTCGACGCCGACGAGGTCACCTACCCGCTACATGTCATTCTCCGCTTCGAACTCGAGCAGGCGCTCATCGCCGGCACGCTCGAGGTGCGCGATCTTCCTGAAGCCTGGAACGATGGCATGGAGCGGCTGCTCGGCATCCGCCCGGACTCCGACCAGAACGGTTGCATGCAGGATGTGCACTGGACCGACGGCTCCTTTGGCTACTTCCCCTCCTATACGCTGGGCGCGATGATCGCGGCGCAGCTCGCAGAGGCGCTGCGCCTCGAGATGGCCGACTTTGACGGCCGGCTGGGCCGCGGAGAGCTGCAGGAGATCCGCGACTGGATGAAGGTGGCGGTGCACGAGAAGGGTTCGCTGCTCACCACCGATGCGTTGGTCAAGTCCGCCACCGGGGCGCCGCTGGGCGCCGACGCGCTGCTTCGCCACCTCGGACGGCGCTACCTCGGCTAGGCGCGGGAGGAGGGTTGCGCGGTTGACTTCGACCCGCTTTCTGCTAGAGACGCCCCCTCCCTTATCCCCGGTTCGGGGGCCGAATGACGCCTTCGCGGGCGTGATTTCTCAAGAGACGCTCAGCGTCGGAGTTCACAGTGGCCAATAAGAAGCAGTCCGAGAAGCGCATCCTCCAGACCGAAGCCCGCACCGAGCGCAACCGCTACTGGCGGAGCACGATGCGTACGGCCGCCAAGAAGGTTCGCGCCGCAATCGAGGGTGGCGACGCCACCGCCGCTGCCGAGCTCCTCAAGGTCGCCGTCAAGACGACCGGCAAGGTCGCCAGCAAGGGTGTTATCCACAAGAAGCAGGCCCAGCGTCGCATCTCGCGCCTCATGAAGGCCGTCGCAGCGATCGCCAAGTAGGCTGCGCTGCCGCAGCGCGACCAAGTCGCCCTGCGGCCTCCCTCCTCGCTCTCCCGCGCGGCCCCTTTATCGGCTGCGACAGAGATCGAAGATGAGGCTCTCCATCCAGACCGACTCATCGAGTCGTGAAGATTTTAGCTTCGCATCTGTCTGTGCCACCCGCGAAAGCAGGTGACGCAGCCGGCGCACCGAGAAGCCCCGCGCCGTGCGTGAGACCTCGGCAACCTTGAAGGGCGGTACGCCCACAAGCCTTGCTGCCTCGCGCGCCGCTTCGCCGTCGGAACCCACATCAGAGAGCGCGAGCAGCTGCCGCGCCTGGCGTGCCAACATCGCGTTGATGCCGATGGGGCTCTCCCCCTCTTCCATGAGCAGCCGCGCCGTCAGCAGCGCACCCGCCGCATCCCGCCGCAGGATCTGGTCTACCAGCTCAAAGACCGAACGCACCCGCACATCGGGCACCACTTCTCGCACATCGGCGCTGCGCACTGGAACGCGGTCGCCGGGCTTTGCCCCGACAAAGAGCGCCACCCGCTCCAGTGTGTTGTCGAGCTGCTGCAGCGAGCCGCCGATGGAGGCCGATATCTCTCCGGCTACCTCGCGTCCTATCGCCATCCCTTTGGCCGCCGCCCGCTTCTCGATCCAGCCCGCGAGTTCGTGCGAGGGCGGCGCCTCGAGCACCACGTGGCCTGCGCCAGCGGCGTCGATGAGCGCCTTGATGGGCTTGAGCCGCTTGTCGAGGCTGTCGGCGCAGAGCACCAACACGGTCGCTGGCTCCGGGTTGTCGACGTAGGTCGCCAGCGCGGCCCAGTCGGCTGCAGAAAAGGCCTGCGCACGGCTCACGATGATCATGCGGCGGGTGGCGAACATGGGCAGCGTCTGAGCCGTGTTGCAGACCTCGCCGCCCCGCACATCGCCCGCCGTCAGCCGCTCGAAGTTGAGGCTGTCTCGCCCCTCCGGAAAGACCGCGGCCTCGAGGCGCTGCAGGGCGAGGTCGCGCAGGTAGACCTCCTCGCCCTCCAAGATGAAGAGGCCCGAGAAGGCGCCTTCCGAGGCGACCCGCTTGAAGAAGTTCCGGGTCCCGTCCACCTTCTCGGCGCTCTTGCCGTAGGCGCTGCTCGACTTCGCGCGTGTTGCCATCCCTGAACCTCTGCGTTGCCCTCCGACTATCGGGCCGTGCCGCCGATGCCAAGCATGAGTTGTGCGTGCGCTGCAGACTTGCCAGCGGATCTCGCTCTGTTAGAAACGGCGCACTGCGTCGATCCCTCCTCTGCCCCAGCGCTGCCATGTCTCACGTCTACATCGAGAAGATTTCCGCCCACGAAGACCAGACCGTCACGCTCAAGGGTTGGATCTACAACATCCGCTCGAGCGGCAAGATCCACTTCCTGCAGCTCCGCGATGGCACCGCGATCATCCAGTGCGTGATGGGGAAGAACGATGTCTCCGAGGAGGTCTTCGAGAGCGCCAAGCGGCTCACCCAGGAGAGCAGCGTGGAGGTCACGGGCGTTGTCCGCAAAGACACCCGTTCCGCGCTCGGCTACGAGCTCCACGCCACCGGCCTCAAGATCCTCCATATCTCTGAGGAGTATCCCATCACGCCGAAGGAGCATGGCACGGCCTTTTTGATGGACCACCGCCATCTCTGGATCCGGTCGCGCCGGCAGCATGCGATTCTCCGCATCCGCGCCGAGATCATCCGCGCCATCCGCGACTACCTCGACGACAACGACTTCCTGCTCGTCGACTCGCCCATCTTCACGCCCGCAGCCTGTGAGGGCACCAGCACCCTCTTCGAGACGGCCTACTTCAGCCAGAAGGCCTACCTCACGCAGTCGGGCCAGCTCTACAACGAGGCCAACGCGATGGCCTTCGGCAAGGTCTACTGCTTCGGCCCCACCTTCCGTGCTGAGAAGTCCAAGACCCGACGCCATCTGACCGAATTCTGGATGGTCGAGCCCGAGGTGGCCTTCCTTGAACTCGACGGCCTCATGGACCTCACCGAGTCGTTCGTCCGCTACATCGTCACCCGCGTGCTCCAGAACCGCCAGGCCGAGCTCAGGGAGATTGAGCGCGACACGACACAACTCGAGAAGATCACGCAGCCCTTTCCGCGGCTCGACTACGGCGAGGCTGTGCGGCAGCTGCACGCGCTCGGCAGCGACATCGTCTACGGCGACGACTTCGGAGCCGACGACGAGACCATGCTCACCAAGCAGTACGAGACGCCCATCCTCGTCAACCGCTACCCCGCGGCCATCAAGGCCTTCTACATGAAGGGAGATCCGGCCGCGACCGACCGCGCCCTCTGCGTCGATATGCTCGCACCCGAAGGCTATGGCGAGATCATCGGCGGCGGTCAGCGCGAGGACGACTTTGCGACGCTGCTTGCTGCGGTCCATGCGCACGGGTTGCCCCAGGAGTCGATGGACTGGTACCTCGACCTCCGCCGTTACGGCTCTGTTCCGCACGCCGGCTTCGGCCTCGGCGTAGAGCGCACCGTTGCCTGGATCTGCGGACTTCCGCACGTGCGTGAGACGATTCCCTACCCGCGCATGCTCGAGAAGCTGGTCCCCTAGCCCTTGTCGCGCCCGCCTTCCGTCGAGGCCTCCTCGGGCGCGTCGACGGCCCCATCCGGGTGCAGCTCCTCCGCCCAGACTTCGGCAGATGCCACCTGTTCGTCGGACGCTGCGGCCTGCTCCCCGGTCTGCGCACGCAGGTTCAGGATGTCGGCCCGCATCCGTTCGAGCAGCGCCTCTTCGAGCTCGGCGGCCGATGGCGGCGCGTTGATCAGTTCTGCGTCGCCGATGGCCTCTTCGGTGCCGTCAGATTCGAAGAGGCGGATGCTCTGCGTGAAGCGGACTGCCGATCGTGGCAGGATGGGGGTGTCTTCGCCCTTGGCCAGTTTGCGGGCCCGGTAGCCCCAGCCCATGTAGAGTCCGTGCGCGAGCAGCGCCGTCGCAGCCAGGAGATCAGCCGCGACGCTGACAGCCAGCCAGGGCGCGCGCGGATGATGAATGAGGATCAGTTGGCCGGCGCTTGGCAGTGAGTCCGAGGTCGCCACGCCTGGCGGTGCGCTGTAGTCTTGGCGAATGCCCGACTGGTCGCCGTGGTACCAGGCGAGAAAGAGCAGCATGGCCACGGTGAAGAGCATGGCGGTGAGGCGTCGCACCACCGTGCCTGTCCGCCAGGCGATGGAATAGAGGAGTGCGAAGAACCAGGTGCAGCCGTAGAAGAAGATGCAGTTCCAGGGCGCGCCGCCCGTGCGCTGCCACTCCACGGCCGTCGCGATGCCAATCGCCACCACGGTGAGCAGCGCAAAGGGGTAACCAATCCAACGGCCCGGAAAGCGGCCCGGCAGCGCTGTCGCAAAGCCGCCTGACGGCTCGCGCGTCAACATGATCTGGAGGGTCTGGTTGTGGCGCACGGGTCTTCCAGAGGGGAACGTGGCTGCGTCTCGGAGTTTGCCGAGCGGCACCGAAGTTGGCTAGAGCGTTGGCATCATGGAGATCACCGATCCACTCATCGTCATCTACGCCCTCTACGCTACCATCTGGGGGGCGTTGTGGGGCAGTTTCTTGAATGTGGTCATCTGGCGGCTCCCGCGCGGGCAGAACCTGGCCCATCCGCCGAGCCGCTGCCCCACCTGCGAGAAGGAAATTGTCTGGTACGACAATGTCCCGGTGTTGAGCTGGCTCCTGCTGCGCGGCCGCTGCCGCGGTTGCAAGAGCCACATCTCGGCGCGCTACCCAGCCGTGGAGTTGATCGGCGCGCTGCTGGGTTGGTCCCTCTGGCAGCTGGTCTCGTCGGTCGGTGGTCAGCCGCTTCAGGTGACCGCAATGGTCTTCCTCTTCCTCTTCTTTTTTGCCCTCGCGATGGTGGCCATCGCCTTCATCGATTTCGACCTCACGATCATCCCGCACAGCCTCACCTTTCCGATGATGGCCTGGGGCCTTCTCGGGGCGCTTGTGCGTCCGAAGAGCGACGGCTGGGAGCACTTCTTTCCGGCGCCGGATCTACTCACCGCTGTCATCGGTCTGGTCGCAGGCGGAGGCGTAATCTACGCCGTCTTTGTTGGCTACAAGCTGGCGACGGGACGGGAGGGGCTCGGTGGCGGAGATGCCACCATGCTGGCCGCCATCGGTGCCAATCTGGGGTGGCCGAGCCTCATCTTTGTTCTCATGTTCGCGAGCCTGCAGGGGCTTGCGGCTGCGCTGGCGCTGGTCGGGTACGAGAAGTTCTCAGGCCGCTCGACCGATGGCCAGCCGGGTGGATTGATGCGGGGTGCGCACCGCCCGGAGTTCTGGGATGAAGAGGGCCGGCGCATCGTTCCGGGCAGCGATGCGGGTGCCGATGCGCCTGCGTTGGAGGAGGCTGACGGCGACTTCCTGCGCCTCGCGCTCCCTTTCGGCCCCTTCCTCGCGCTGGCCGCGATTGAGTACATGTTCTGGGGCGAAGGGCTGCTGCGCTGGCTGACGGCCGGCGTCTACCCGTAGCTCCTGGTGCGAGGTCTTCGCGCCAAACTGCTGCTTGCCGCTGCACTGCTGATGCTGGTTCTGGTGGCGCTGGTGGCAGGCGTGACCCTTCCGCTGGTGCGGCGGAGCGCAGAGGAACAGACGGTGGCAGAGACGGCGCGGGTTGCGGCCACCATGGCGCGGCTCGTTGCAGACCGCCTCGATCTGCGGCTCGACCTTCGGCATCCGCAAAACCAGGCTGCTGCCGCAGCGGTCATGGAGGTAGCATCTCGAGAGTGGCGCGCCACCGCGGTGGTCTTCGCTTCGGTGGATGGGCGAGCGGAGCTGACGCTTCCGGGCGGCTCGCTCTCTGCGGGCGATCGGCTGCGGCTGCTCCGCATTCGCCAGACGGGTGCCCGGATCGCAGAACCCGACGAAGCAACAGGCGGGCGCGAGGTCGTTGCCTGCGTGCCGGTACTGGCTGGAGACCGCACGCTTCTGGGTGCGCTGCTCGTTCGTCGCCCCGCAGACGAAAGCGGTGCAGCAGCCGTGACCGCCGCCGTCGCGCTGCTCTACATCGTGCTCGAGACGCTGCTCGTCGGGCTGGTTGGCTATCTGCTTCTCACCCGCTCGGTCTTGCGACCTATCTCGGCGCTCTCCAAGGCGGCGGGGCGGGTGACGGCGGGCGACCTCACCGTGCAGGTCGATGGTTCGCAGCAGGATGAGGTGGGTGCGCTGGGCCGGGATTTTAACCTCATGGTCGCCCGCATTCGGAGTGATCAGAGTGCCCTCGACGAGCGGCTGCGGCAGCTGCAGTTGGCCAGCGAGGAGTTGGTCCGGAGCGAGCGCCTCTCGACGCTCGGCCAGCTCTCGGCGGGGGTCGCGCATGAGATCGGAAATCCGCTCGCGGCGGTCGTGGGGTTGGTAGAGTTGCTGCGCGACAGCGATGGCCTCAGCGCAGCAGAGAGGGCAGACGTCGGACGCCGGGTGGAGCGGGAGCTAGACCGGATTCACGCAATCATTCAGACACTGCTGGACTACGCTCGCGGCGGCGAGGTCAGGCGCGTGGAGCAGGATGTAGCGGTGCCCGTCGCGGCGGCCCTCTCGCTGCTCTCCCACCACCCGAGGGTGCGCCAGATTCGACTCCGCCTGCAGCCGCCTGAGTCCCCCGTCACCTTCGCACTCGATGAGAGCAGACTGGTTCAGGTGCTGTTGAACCTGGTCCTGAACGCCAGCGACGCGATGCAGGGTGAGGGCGAGGTGGAGGTCGCCTGGCAGCAGAGCCTGACTTCAACCGGGGAGCGCTGGTGCAGCATCGTTGTTTCGGACCGAGGACCTGGCTGGGCCGACGAGGTGCGCGGCCGTGCGACCCACCCCTTCGTGACGACAAAGGCGGCGGGAGCGGGTACCGGGCTAGGACTCTCCATCTGCGAGCGCATCGCGGCAGAGCTCGGCGGTAGGATGGTGCTCAGCGATCGAGCCGGTGGTGGCGCAGAGGCAGCCATCTGGCTCCCGCTGCGGCTTCAAGCCTCGTCTGTCTCGGGGGCGTCGGTCGTCTCGGGGAAGTAGGCGCGGATCTTGTAGAGCAGCGCCCGGTGCGAGATTTCGAGCAGCTTCGCAGCTGCTGTTCGGTTGCCGTTGGTCTGTTCAAGCGCCCGCTGAATCAGCAGCCGTTCGAGCTGCTCGGTCGCCCGCTTGATGGAGGGTTCATCGCTGGCGACCCAGACCGGGCCACGGATCGCCGACGAGACGAGTGCGTCGGGCAGATCATCCACGCGGAGCTCCTCGCCTTCGCACAGCAGCAGGGCTCGCTCGACGGCGTGCGCAAGCTCGCGGACGTTGCCTGGCCAAGCATAGCCATTGAGCTTCTGCATCGCTTCGGGCGCTATGGTCGGAGGCCTGCGTCCCAGCGTTGCAGACAGCGAGGTAATGAAGTGCTCGAGCAGCAGGGGGATGTCTTCGCTCCGTTCGCGCAGCGGCGGAAGATGCATCGAAACGACGCTGAGTCGGTAGTAGAGATCTTCGCGGAAGCTCCCCTCGCTGACGAGTTCGTCGAGCGGTCGGCGCGATGCCGCGACAACGCGCACATCAACGGTACGGCTCTGGCTCTCGCCGAGCCGGCGTACCTCTCCTTCCTGCAACAGGCGAAGCAACTTCACCTGAAGGGTCGGGCTGAGATCTGCGACCTCATCGAGGAAGAGCGTGCCGAGGTGGGCGGCTTCGAAGATCCCGATTTTGGCGGAGGCTGCGTCGGAGAAGGCGCCCTTGGCGTGGCCGAAGAGTTCCGACTCGGCGAGGGCCTCGGGCAGGGCGCCGCAGTTGAGAGCGATGAACGGGTGGCGTTCGCGCCCGGAGGTGTCGTGGATGGCGCGCGCGACAAGTTCTTTGCCTGTGCCGCTCTCGCCGGAGATCAGGATGGTGCTGCGGAAGGGTGCGACGCGCCGAAGCTGTTCAAAGATCTTTCGCATCGCGGGCGAGCGGGAGAGCAGCCCGCGAAAACCGTCGGTGCTGACGGCTGCGGCGCGGAGGGTATCGACATCGAACTGAAGGCGGCGCCGCTCCTCCACCTTACGCAAGGTGAAGAGGAGTTCGGCTCTGCGGAAGGGCTTGGCGACGTAGTCATGGGCACCAGCTCGGATGGCCTCCATGGCGCCGTCGAGGTCGGCGTAGGCGCTCATCATGACGATGCCGGTGTTGCGCGCCAGCGGCCGCAAGGCGCGCAAAAGCGCCATGCCGTCGAGTCGGGGCATGTTGAT
>CAIWGR010000258.1 GCA_903912275.1 uncultured delta proteobacterium | reverse complement strand
GCCGAAGACATCGGCGCCGCAATCCGCGCTGAGAAGTTCGACCCCAACCTCCGCTCTCACCGCTTCGTGTCACTCTCCGGTATCCCGCAGCGCTACGCCTCGGCCGGCGACAAGGGAGTATTCAAACTCATCGGCGCGCAGATCTATGTCGCCCGCGACGCTGCGATGCTCCCGGGCGGGGCATCCGAAACCTTTGGCGCCACAGACAACCCCGACGAGAACCGCGAGGAGTTCGATGGCAGCGGCTGGCTCATCGCCTTTTCCGACCTCCCCCGGAAGTATGCCGGAATTCGTGACTTCTACGCCGAGAACTACCGGGTCCCCTTCTGCAGCCACGACCCCTCACCGCAGCTCGCCGCCTACCTCGAGGCCGAACGGGAACGCACCGGAAAGCGCGACTGCGTGGAGGGCTACCTCCTCATCGAAGGAGAGTCACCGACAGACCAGTGGCCCTACGTCGCAGCTCTCGCCGCCTACGCGCTCATCGTCGCAGCCGCGCTCGTACGCGCCATCCGCTCGCTCCGGCCCCGACACGCTTGACGAGAACAGAGCACCGCGTAGGGAAGCCCTGTTGCCGCGCTGGGATGGACCCGCGCCCATCGTCCGTTCCGCTCGCTCCCGCTCCCCCTCCCAGTTGACGTCACGGAAGCCTCGCTCCTCAGCCACCCATCCTGCCGGCCCTGTGTCGACACCGGGATTGGCGGCCCCTGAGCAGGTCAACAGCGTCCGGACGGAAGGGTGGCACCGACCGAGTAGACCGACCGACCGCCTCGTTTCCCGAAGGCGCGGCAACCTCGTGGCCGCAGACCGGCAACCCACGCGAAGGGCCCAATCCTTTTGACACTCCCGAGTACCGCAGATACCTAGGCGAATCGTCGTTCTCACCCATCGTGACACACCCATGAACCTGAAAAGCTCCGCTCTTCCCGCTGTCATGAAGGCCGCGCTCGTTGCCTCGCTGCTCTGCGCCTCCGCCTGCGCCAAGCCGCTCGAAGCGCCACAGGGGCAGGTCCTCACCATCAACGGCGTTGAGGTCTCCGTCACCGACGTAAAGCTCGCCGCCATCGACCTCGAGGGGCCCTCCGGTGCCATCGCCACCAAGAAGTCCACCCTCATCGTCTCGCTCAAGCTGACCAACAAGAGTGCCGAGCCGCTCCGGTACGACCTGGGCTGGTCTACGACCTCCTCCACGCAGGCGACCTCACCTCTGCTCTTCCTCGACCCGGGACCAGAAATCCAGCTCTCGGGCCAGGCGCAGATCCCCGCACTCATCCTGGGCTCATCGGTCTACACGCCCGACCCTGTCGCCTCGCCCCGCACCCTCAACTCGGGCGAAGGGGTAGACGACCTCCTCCTGTTCGATGCGCCGCCGGAGAATGCCAAAGCGCTGCTCCTGAGCCTACCGCCCGCCCTCTTTGGCAAGCAGGCCAAGGCGCCCGCCTACATCCGCATCGCCACGGTGCCCACAGAGGTTCAGCAGCCGCAGTGGCTCTCCGAGAAGGACGAGTACAAGGGGCCCAGCATCCACTTCAGCATCAAGTCGGTGGAGACGACCTACCCGCCGCTCCTCAAGGCCGACGGCACGCGTGGTACCTCCGCAGAGCCGCTCGTGGGCATCCGCTTCACCGCCACCAACGCCGGTACTGCAGCACTCGAGTACCTGCCCATGGCAGCCGGACTCGCCGTCGACGCACCCTCTCTCACAGACACCTCCGGAACACCCCTCGAGCGTGTCGACTTCGGCCCCGGCGTGAACCACACCGAGACCCTCACCGCGCGTAAGTCGCTCGCCCCGGGCGCCTCGCTCGACGACACCTGGTGGTTCGCGCGCCCCGCAAACACGGTCACAGAGCTCCTGCTCCGTGCCCCCGGAAAGCGCTTCGGAGACACCGGCCTCATCCGCTTCAAGATCCCCTACACCTGGTCGGACCCCCGCCAATTCGCCGAGATCATGCCGGTGCCTGCACAGGGTGCCCCAACCAACCAGTGACCCGCGGAAGCGGAAAGAAGCCGAAGGACAACCCCGCCTCGCTCGGGACCTTTGCAGGCCTC
>CAIWGR010000257.1 GCA_903912275.1 uncultured delta proteobacterium | reverse complement strand
GCCCAGATGTGGTAGCTTCCCTGCGGTCCGAAGATGCAGTTCACCAAGGTGTTCTCATCGATGCTCTCGAAGCCGATTTCACCCTGTCCGATCTCGATCCAAGGTCCACGCGGCTCAGGCGGGCTGACATCTTCTGCCGCAGCGTCGCTGCCCTCCGCGTCGGCCGAGCCGTCAGGAGAGAGGGCGCTGTCGGTTTGAACATCGACAAGGTCGGAGATGTCTTCCGCGCCATCGACGGTGCTGGCGTCTAAGACGGCCTCGTTCGAGGCTTCGCTGGAGTCGCTTGCCTCGGACGCTTCGCCAGAACCGCTGCCTTCCGCTGCAGCGCCTGCCGGCTCTTGCAGGGTCGTTGCGCTGCAGGCTGCAAGTGAGAGCAGAAGCGCGGAGAGGGCGACGAACCTGCGGTGTGGTGCCATCCCCCTCATGGTGTCGCCCTATCCCTTCGCGGAGCGTGGAGCAGCCTGCCGGAGCGCCGCCGCGAGCGAGGGCGAGGCCTCTCCGGCCAGCTCAAGTTGCTGGCCGAAGTCGGGGGCGCGGTCGAGCTGCTCCAAGCGGAGCATCAACTTCACAATGCGTTCGGGCTCCACCGCCTGAGGCGTCTGCCGCAGGGCGTCGAAGAGGGAGCGGAGCTGTTCGGTCGCGCCCCGCGCATCACGGCCGAGCGTGTAGGCGCGGAAGAGTTCGAAGCGGGTCTCCGCGGAGCTGTCGTCGAGGATGAGCGCGCCTGTCAGCGCGAGCGTCACATCGCGGCCGAGCGTGCCTTCGTCGAGCAGCCAGCGACCCTTTCGGAGCAGAAGACTCCGCCGGATGGCGCTGTCGCGCGAAGTGCGGGTGGCGCGGAGGAGTTCGTCAATCTGCTCGATGGCAGCGGCCCGTTGCCCCGCCTCTACCATGCGGTCGAGCTCGGCGATGGCGTTGGCGGGACCACCTGTGGCGGTCGGTACCGCTGCGGGCTTGCGCGCATCGGTCACCCCTTCGGCGAGCTGTTCGAGACGGGCCGAAGTGCGCGCTGCGGCGGCCGCGGGGTTCCGCTCTGGAGCGGCCGGCATCGGCGGTGGCTGCACCGGCTTGGGCGTCGTCTTGAGCTTGGGCTTGAGCTTGCGCTCCGCGAGTTCGGCTTCGGCAATGAGCCGCTCTGCCTCCGCAGGGTCGAGGAGCTCGGCCGCCATCGCGCGGAGGGCCGCAGCGAGCATGGCGTGGTCGCCCGTGGCCCGGCCGACGGCGATACGGGCCTGGGTCAGGGCGTTTTCGTAGGCCCCGAACCGCTCGGCCTGGGCGAGCCAGGCGGCGCAGTCAGAATCCTTCAGGCGGGCGGCGTAGCGAGCGGCCTGTGCGAGCGCGTCGGCGGCGAGTTCGCGCGAGATGTCGGCAGGAGGAACCTGCAGGGTCTTCCAGACTGCGAGCGGCGTGGTCGCGCTCTGTCCGAGCTGCTGCGCGGCGCGGGCGGTGGCCTCGTCTCGGAGCTCAGAGAAGCGACCCGCCTGCTCTCGTGCCTTGAGGAGCAGCCGTTCCGAGGCTCCGTCGGCGGTGGTAGAGGCGCGCATGTCGAGCAGGATGGAGATGGCCGCATCTGCGTCCCCAGTCTGCATGAGCAGTTCTGCTGCCATCCGGGCATGGGGCGCCCGCTCGAGCGGCTCCGATTCTTCGATGGCCAGCGCGCGCCGGAGCGTCGCGATGGCGTCTGCGAACTGGCTGCGCGCGGAGAGGATACGCGCGCGCATTGCATAGGCGGAGAGGAGCGTCGGCGCGGCCTGAAGCGCGTCCGCCGTCCAGCCGAGCAGCCGCGGGTCATCGGGGCGGGCCTGATAGAGCCAGTCCGCTGCCTGCGTCAGCTGCATGCCGCGCGTCACATCCTGTTCGGCGGTGCGGGCGAGCAGCGCGAGCGCCTCAGCACCGCGGGCAAGCGCGCCGCGCTGAGGTGCCTGTCTGCTCACGAGCATGAGGAGGGCCGGTGTGGCTTCGAGCGCCCGCTCATCGAGATCGAGCGCCCGCATCACGGAGCTCCAGGCTGCGTCGTCGTCTTCGAGGACCTCGTCGTAGAGCGTCGCGATTTCGGTCCAGAGCCGCGCCTTGCCGGAGTCGAAGGGCTCCTGCTGCTCGGCCGCGAGCAGCAGTTCGATGGCCCGCTTGCCGTCGCCGGCCTCGCGGGCGAGCTGCGCGGCCTCTCGTGCGGAGGCGGGCGTCTGCTGAGGCGCGACAGTTTGTCGGACAGCCTCGGAGGCGCGCAGGTTCTGCGCCTGGTGGCGCATGGCGCGCGCCTCATCCTCGCGGCCTCGCGCGGCCTCGAGTTCGGCCTTCAGGTCATACCACTCGGCGCGAGTGAGCTCTCCGTCGCGCGGCTCGCCAAGCCCCACGAGCTCGTTGGTCGCAGCATGGAGTCCGAGGGCCTCATCGAGTCGGGCTTCGGCGATAAGGATACGGCTGAGGAGCCTGCAGGCGGCTGCGTTCCGCGGCTGAGCAAGCAGCGCCTTTCGGAGGTGACTCTCTGCGGTGCGCGGGTCGTTGAGCGAGCCCATCCAGAGTTCTGCCGCGCGGACGCGGTCGGCGGCCGATTGTTCGGGCTCCGTTGACTCGCTGAGTGCTGCCGCCCGCTCGAAGGCACGGACCGCATCGAGCGGCCGCTCGAGTTTGGCATCGATGTCACCGCGCAGCCGCCAGGTCGCGGCAGAGGAGGGCGATGTCTCGAGCACGCGGTCGAGCAGCACCCGCGCATGCGACAGGTCGCCGAGCTCATAGGCGAAGAGCTCGGCGAGCTCCACGGTCCGACCGATGCGGGTATCGCGGTCTGTCGTCGAGGCAATCTCCGACTCCAGCGAGATACGCAGCGCGATGGGGTCGCCTGCGCGACGGGCGAGTTCGCGCCGCAGCGCATGGATACAGCGAAGGCCGGGCGCGATGGTGCGCGCGGCATCGACATGCTGCGCGGAGAGCGCCAGGTCGGAGCGCGAGAGGCTGCGGGCGATGGCGAGATGGCAACCAACTTCCAGCACGGAGTCCTGCTCCACCTGTGCGAGGTCGAGGAGCTTGGCGCGGAGTTGGGTCGCAGTGGTGCGATCGCCGTCGCGATCGGCGAGCCGGAGCAGGGCGCTGATGGCAACCAGGTCGCTCGGCAGCCGCGCAAGTCTGTCGCGGGCCCGCTGGCGCGCCTCGGCGGTGGCATCGGCGGTGTTCATGGCGCAGAGGAGATCGAGGAGCCTGTCTTGCCAGTGCGTCTGCGGACCCAAGCGTCGAATCTGGGTCTCGAAGAGTTGGCGGGCCTGTTCGTAGTCTCCGCCGATGGCGGCTTCATCCGCCTGCGCGCCGAGCGCCCAAGCCTCCTGCCAACGGCCGGCGTCCTCTGTCAGCAACGCATAGGCGTCACGCTCGTCATGAACTGCCGGGACGCGCCCGTCAGACTGGGCGCCCCAGAGCACTTCGCGGCCGCGGAGATGGGCGGTAAAGCGTCGGAGCCCCTCTTCGCCAGGGAGCTTCCAACCGCGCTGCGAGGCGACCTGCTCAGCGACCAGCCGAAGGGGTTCGAACCAGAGGAGGTCGCGCTCCGCCTGCGGGCCGAAGGGCGCCCGGTCCTCGGCGGAGATCCAGGCCCGCCAAAGATCGGCGAGCAGCACCGACACGGGCGCTGCGGTGTTTCCAAGTGCGAAGGCACGCAGCGGCGCAACGCGGACCCGGTGTCGTCCATCGACATCCTCAAGCGCGAAGCCGAGGCGGAGACAGAGTTCGACGGGGCCGTCTGCCGGCTCGAGCCGGAGCAGCAGGTCAACATGCTGCTTGCCGAAGCTCAGCCAGGCGTCGGTGCCCGGCGAGACCTTCGCCAGCGCAGAGGTCAGGAAATGAGAGGCGTCCTGCTCGGAGGTGAGGGCACGGACGATGTCGATGCGGGTCCGAGCGGAAGCGAGCGGGTTATCGCCGTCGCCCAGCGTAAAGGGGAACTTGAGCGCTGGGATCTCGAGCCGCAGCTGCTCGAGGTCGCAAAGCGGGTGGATGCGGCGGCTCTTGGCAATCAGGTAGCCGCGGCCCCGTTCGATCTCCATGCTGAGCGGAAGCGCCTGCGCGCGGTTCGCTGAACCCTGGTTTTCGCGGAGCTGAACGGCGGCCATCGTTACACCAATCGATGGAGCTTGAGCTGGTCGGTCATGTCGGCCCGTCTGAAACCGAGAAGCTCGTCGAGGATGATCCCGCCAAGGTCGTACTCGCCTTCTGGCAGTTGCACGATCTGGACCTGCGCGAGGCGGCGGTGGACGATGGCGCAGGCGTCGCGGATTCGGGTCTCGGAGAAGGCTGACTGCAGCGCGCCGGCTGGGATGAATTCGTTCAGCACAGCATTCGATGCATCGACGAGGCCCTCGTCGTTGACGGAGCAGCGCCGGTGAATCTCGGAGAGGATCCGGTTGGCTTCGGGGGCCATCGAGCTGCGCAACCATCGGAGCGTCTCTGCAATCATCGCCTCATGCCCGGTCCGGCCGGTGGCGAGTGCGATGAAGTAACAGGCCATGACGAGCTGACGGAGGTGGTTCTCGATGCCGACGAACAGGGTCATCCGCACGAGGTGGGCTGTGAGGTCGACGGCGACGAGGTCATCGACAGGCCGGAAGCGCCAGCCCGGCATGGTCTGCAGGAACTCGGCGCGCTGCTCGCCCGATAGCCGTGCCGCGGCGGTGGTCCAGAGCTCCACCTGTTGTGGGTCTTGCGAGAGCAGATGGAAGCGTGCGCCGGCATGGTCAGCGAGCGCGGCGAGTGCAGCAGGCAGCCCTTCTCCAGGTCGCTTGAGCGAGTCCGAGAGTGCGGCCTGCCACGGCTCTAGGCGCGGGGGGCTGCTCTTGGGGCGGTTGCTGAGCAGCTTCTTGTTGCAGCGCTCAAAGAAGATGTTGCGCTCATTGTTGCGCTGCGTGATGGCTTCGGTCTCGAAGAGCCGAAGCAGGATTTCGACCTGCGCGTAGGAGCCTGCGCCGAATTGGGCCTCCACATACCGGAGCATGATCTGGGCCTCTCGGGCCAGCGCCGACTGGTCGCCGAAGTAGGCGAGCAGCAGGTTGCGGGGCAGCTGGATGGAAGCCTCGGGGATCTGCAGACTTTCGGGCAGGCGGGCATTCTCTGCAAGCAGGGCGCACCAGGCATCGGCAAAGCGGTCAAAGCCTGCCTCGTCGAGCCCCTCCGCCGAGGCGCCGTCTGCCAACTCTTTGCGAACCGCGTGTCGGTACAGCAGCGGAAGCGGGGCAAGCGTGCTCTTGGGCAGCTCCGCCAACCAGGGCTCGCGCGCGCCCTCGAGCATGGCGTCGAGCCGGTTCCGCCGCGGGGGATCGCCGGCTGGTTTGCCAAAAGTTTTCAAGAGTCGCCGTAGCATCTGAACCATCCGTTCCCGCCTCTGCGGGATGCTACTCGACGATGTAAGTTTTGGCGACCTGCAGGGGTTCGCCTTCGAAGGCGCCAAACAGCCACCGCTCTTTCCGGCCGCGCATGCAGCCAGCGAAGGTGGTGGAGGCGACCTCACTGTTAAAGTCCACAGCGCTGACCCGGCCCGACGGCATGATGCTGAACTTCAGCTCAACCCGAGGCTTGCGGAGCCGACCTTCTGCGGAGAGCTGCCGCTGGTTGCAGTACTGAATCGACTCTTCAACCTTGCGCAGTCCGGCGGAAAAGTAACTCGCCGGAAGCGCCGCCGGGCTGTTTACGCGCCCCAGCTTGGGGGCAGCGATGGCGACGCCGATGCCGCGCGCGCGGCTGGCAGCAGAGGCGACGGGTGGCGGCTCGGGCGCATTGATGTCGGCCTCTGCGATGGCGCCAGTCGCTTCGTTGAAGACGATCTTGGTGGTCCGCGATACGGCCGCCATACCCCGCTTCTTTCGCGCGGCATCTTCGGTCATGCGCTTCTTCATGATGGCGGTCACGGCCGATGAGGCCCCCTCGCGGATCGCGCTCCGGAGCTGCTCTTTCGCGGAGGTGACGGCGCTGTCGCTGCGGTCGGCCTTGAGCGCGAGCTGCTCTGGCGTGAGCGTCAGTTCGGGCGCCACCGTCTTGCTCTCGGCAACCTTCGGGGCAGCGGGAGGCTTGTCTGCCGGACGACCCAGGCCGAAGATGGCGGCACCAACCACCAGGGCTGCGATCCCCCCCCCCACGACCATCCGCTTGCGGGTTACCGATTTGCCCTGCTCGATCTGCAACATCAGAGAGGCGGTAGGCGCACCGCCCATCGCACTCGCCATGGCGCCGCTGCCCGGGCCCTGACCCTGTGGAAGCAGCGCAGCGTCCGCAAGCACCGGGAGTCTCGGGATCGAGGAGACACCCGAAGGCGCCGGCCAGTTGGAGGGTGCGGCCGACGGCGCTGCAGCAGGCGTTGGAGGGGTTGCATCCTCCGCTTTTGCAACCGCGCTGTCGACAGGGAGCGCCTCTGACGACGACGAGGATTCGGCGACGACGTTGGATGGTTCAGGTTCCGCGGGAAGCGGTGTCGGCGCAGCCTGGGCCTTCGCGATGAGGCTCGCGGTCGCGTCGGCGATGCTGCCGTCGAGCAGATCGGACATCTCGAAGCCAGCGTCGGCTACAACGCTTGATGACGAGCCAGCGCCGGGTGCCTGTGTCTTGATGGCCGGCGCACTCTCAGCGCCGCGACTCTTGCGCAGGCCGTCACGGAGCGCGGTCAGTCGCGCCTTGGCTTCGGCGTCGCCGCTCGACGGCGCGGCCGGCGTTGGGCTGCTTACCGAACCGGCCGGCGCGAGATTCAGCGCGGCAATGTCGATGGACTGGGTGAGTTGACGCCGAGGACGCGCCTGCTGAATCGCGTCAGAAAACGTGTCGACCTCCGCTGCGGGGAGCCATGCTTCGAAGCCCTGCTTCCAGACATGGACCTCTTCAGCGATGCGACCGGTCTCGAATCGACGGAGCAGTTCGCCCTCTGCGTAGGGGCCGTAGGTCTGACCTGCCGCGGCGTAGAACCAGATGCTGTCGGCCGTCGGCTGGAGCAGCTCTCGCGGCGCCACAGCGGCAAGGTCCGGTCCGCTTCCCTGCTCGGTGAGCGTGGTCTCGCCGTCGCCGACGGTCATCACATTTCCGCACTTCTTGCACCGAATGCGGAGCGTCTTGTGACGGACCTTGTCGTCATCCATGTAGTAGCGGGCCGCGCAGGCTTCGCAGGAAAACTTCATCAGAACTCCAATCTCCGCCTCGGCATGGGGCGACGCAGCAGACCGAGCTCCGCTGCGCGAGCAGGAAAACGGTCTTTGGCGCCTGCATCCAAGCAAGGAGCGTGCAAGGGCCGAGGTCTAGCACCCCGCGCGGCAGGGTTGCAAGCCGAACGGCCCTGCTGATGCGTTGTTGCCCTCGTCGACCCGGTGGGTTAGGCGGGGCGCATGACACGGCCGACCACCCAACGGATGGCAGCGCTCCCGCCGCCACTGCCTGCGCCAAACGGGCGCTGGAGCGAAATGTTCGGTGGCTACGCCGGACTCGAGCGGCTCCGGCGCCTGGTGCTGGGTGCCTATGCCGTAGCGGCCGTCGTCTCGCTCGGCTGGTCAACTACATTTTGGGGCGCCCAGCGCGTGCAGCGGCTGCTCTTCGATGTGGGGCAGACGGAGCAGGGGTCGGTCTTTCTTACCGTCCACAATGATACTTCGAAGGCCTGGACCAATGTCCTCGTCGATGCCGACGACAAGTATCTGCTCCGCGTCGATGCGGTCCCTGCCTATGGAACCGTCGAGTGCCAGATGTCTGATTTTACACCCCGGTTTGGGATTCCGCGCCAGCCCGGCCTGTCGCTCTGGGAGGGCGCCTCGACTGCGAACTTCCCCGGCGCAACGGCACCGAGCGACCATCGCCCTGGCAATCTTCGCATCGAGTCGGACCAGGGCATCTTCTCGGCGCGGGTCGAACCGTAGGAGAGAGATGAATCAGCTCGCGCCAACCGGCCGCCTGGGAGTCTATCTCCATGTCCCTTTTTGTCTGCGCCGGTGCCCCTACTGCGACTTCACCGTCGCCGTCATGCGCAACGTTCCAGAGTCAGACTTCGTGGAGGCGATGCTCCGCGAGTTGGCGCAGCGCCGCGACGCGTTCACGGGGCGCCGACTGTCAACCATCTACTTCGGCGGAGGAACACCTTCACTGCTCTCCGTCGCAGCGCTCGCGCGGCTGCTCGAGGCCGTCAAGGCCGCCGCGCCCGAGCGCACGACGGACGCGGAGGTGACCCTCGAGGTCAACCCCGAGTCGGTGGTCGAGGGGTGGGCCGAAGCGGTCGTGGCCGCAGGCTTCACGCGGGTGAGCCTCGGGGCCCAGAGCGTGAACGACGCCGTGCTGCGTCAGCTGGGGCGAAACCACACCGCGTTCGACGTCCGGCGTGCGGTCGAGCGGCTGCATGGCGCGGGGCTGCGACACATCTCGGTCGACCTCATCTACGGCGCTCCGGGTGCTACGATGGCCGGCTTTCTCGACGAGGTTTCCACGGTCGCTGCCTGGCCCGAGATTGACCATGTGTCAGCCTACGAGTTGACCTTCGAGCCGCGCACGGCCTTTACCGTGGCAAAGGAGCGCGGCAGGCTCACCCCGTGGGACGATGACCTGCTCGCCTCCTGCTTTGACGAGGTCGAACTGCGGCTCGCGGCGGCCGGTTTTGCGCGTTACGAGATCAGCAACTTCGCGCGCCCGGGAGGCTTGTCGCGCCACAACAGCAGCTACTGGGTTGGTGACGACTATCTTGGACTGGGGCCCGGAGCTCATTCGCTGCGCGTCGAAGGCGCCTCCGGCACGGTTGTCCGACGCGCCAATGAGCGCTCGACGCGGCGCTATCTCTCCGAGGAGCGCGTCTCCGCAACCTTCGAAGAGCTGACAAGCGAGACGCATCTGCGCGAACTGCTCATGCTTGCCTGTCGCCGCGTTGCCCCTTTGTCGCTCAGCGAACTTCGGGGGCGCAGCGCTCGCGTTGATACCGTCCTCGGTCCTCACCTCGATGGTTGGGTTGAAAGGGGCCTCTGCCGCGTGGTAGAGGGCGAAGTACACTTCACGCCCGAAGCCCGACGGCTGGCAGACTCGCTCGCTGCGGAGATTTTCTAGCGTGTGGATCTGGCGCATCTGGATTGCGTGCCGAAACTGGTGTGCCGACTTTTTTCAACCTCTGCTGCCGAGTGGTGCCATGAGCCAAGAGACCGACAAGCCTACGGACGACGACATCTTTCTTCCCGCGGACGAGGACGAAGGTTCGGACGCACTCGCCGCGGTCGAAGCAGAACTTGCTGCGGCTCGTCAGGAGGCGGAGCAGTTCAAGCTCCTCGCGCAGCGCAAGGCGGCCGACCTGGAGAACCAGCGCAAGCGTCACCTCAAGGAGCGGGCCGACGACCAGCAGTACGCGACGGAGGGGGTTATCAAAGACATGGTGGGTGTCCTCGACGACCTCCACCGCGCCGTCGAACATCTCCCCGCTGACGCCACTGGCATCGCCGAGGTCGATAACATGGTGCAGGGTGTTCGGCTGGTGCACCGCAAGTTCGTTACGACCATGGAGCGCCGCGGCGTAACCTCGCTGAGCGCGGTTGGCACGCTCTTCGACCCTCAGATGCACGAGGCGCTGCAGCAGCTGGCCGACGACACCGTCCCCGAGGGTACCGTCATCCGTGAGTTTCAGCGGGCCTACAAGCTCCACGACAGACTCCTCCGTCCGGCGATGGTGGTGGTCGCAACGGGAGGCCCGTCGCCAGTCGCTCCGCCGGCCCCCGAGGAAGAGGATGCTCCTGCGACGCTGGGAGAGGTCATCGAGGTGGCCGAAGAGAGTGTAGACGAGGCCGAAGGGTAGGGCGCTTGGGCCGCGCTGCCGCTCGTCGCGCAAGGCAATACTTGTGAAACGGCCGCGGCTAGCATAGCCGACGCAACGATATTTCCTATTTGGAGTGAGCCGGAATGGGCCGAGTCATTGGCATTGACCTAGGGACCACGAACTCGTGCGTTGCTGTATCCGTGGACGGTGAGATTCTCGTCCTCGCCAACAGCGAGGGCGGACGGACGACGCCGTCGGTTGTCGCCTTCACCGAGAGTGGAGAGCGGCTTGTCGGTCAGATTGCCAAGCGGCAGGCCATCACCAACTGGGAGCATACGGCGGTAGCCGTGAAGCGGCTCATCGGTCAGCGCTTCGATGCTCCGGCGGTGGTCGATACCCGCTCTCATGTTTCCAACGAAATCGTCTCGTCGCCCACGGGCGATGCCTGGATTCGGTTGCGCGGCCGTGACTACAGCCCGCCGGAAATCAGCGCCTGGGTCCTGAAGAAGATGAAGCAGACCGCCGAGGACTACCTCGGCGAAGAGTGCAACGACGCCATCGTGACCGTCCCTGCTCACTTCAACGATGCGCAGCGACAGGCCACCAAGGATGCCGGCCGCATCGCAGGCCTTAATGTCCTGCGCATCATCAACGAGCCTACCGCCGCGGCGCTCGCCTACGGCACCAGCCACCGCAGGGATGGACTCTACGCCGTCTACGATCTCGGCGGCGGCACCTTCGATATCACGCTGTTGCAGATGTCGGACGGTGTCTTCGAGGTTCGGTCCACAAGTGGCGACACCTTCCTCGGCGGCGAGGACTTTGACCGTCGGCTCGTCGACCTGCTCTCCGAGGAGTTCCTCGCTGCCAAGGGCATCGAACTGCGCGAGGACCGCATGGCGCTGCAGCGGCTCAAGGAGGCTGCAGAGAAGGCCAAGCAGGAGCTCTCAAGCGCGACCGGCACGGAGATCAATCTCCCCTTCATCACCTCCGGGCCACAGGGGCCGCTCCACCTCATCCGCTCCATCTCGCGGTCGGAGTACGAGGGCATCGTAGAGGAGCTTGTGCAGAACACGCTTGGTCCCTGTCGCGACGCGCTGAAGGCGGCAGGTGTGAAGACATCCGATATCGATGAGGTCATCCTTGTCGGGGGCATGACGCGCATGCCGCTGGTGCAGGCGCGCGTCGGCGAGTTCTTCGGTCGGACACCGAATCGAGAGGTGAACCCCGATGAAGTTGTCGCCATCGGTGCGGCGACGCAGGGCGGAGTCATGCGGGGCGAGGTGGCCGATGTGCTGCTCCTCGACGTGACGCCGCTCACCCTCGGTGTCGAGACCCAAGGCGGCATCTTCACGCCCCTGATTCCGCGCAACTCGACCATCCCCATCACCGTCTCCGAGATCTTCACGACGGCGGTCGACAACCAGCCCTTCGTCGAGGTCCATGTCCTGCAGGGCGAGCGCGCGCTGGTTCGTGACAACGCGAGTTTGGCTCGTTTTCAGCTGACAGGCATCGCGCCTGCGCCGCGTGGCCTTCCGCAGATCGATGTCTCCTTCCACATCGACCAGAATGGTCTGGTGGAGGTCACCGCGCGCGACCTCGGCACGGGCCGCGAAACGGCCGTGCAGGTGAACGCTGCGAGCGGGCTGTCGGAGGCCGACATCAATCGCATTGTGGAGGAGGCCGACGCACGCCGCATCGACGACGAGTCGCAGCGCGAGCTGGCAGAACTCCGCAACAAGGCGG
>CAIWGR010000256.1 GCA_903912275.1 uncultured delta proteobacterium | reverse complement strand
TCGCCCGCAAGGCGAAGCTCTTCGGCCTGGCCTCGACGGTGATGGAGAAGGTGAACGGTCTCTCCTTCCATGACATGCCGCTCGTCGATCGCCACGCACTGGTCACCACGCTCTTTACCATTGCGCCCGAGCAGGCCGAGGCCTTCTGCATCGAGCTCGCCGCGACACACGGATTCTTGGAGAACCAGTCGCTCGATGTGAGCCGCAAACTCGCGGTCGACCTGCTTGCCGAGCATGCCCGAACGCCCGCAGCGATCGAGGCGATCAAGGATGCCGCGAAGGGGCGCTGGTGGAACGCGCCCGAGCTGCAGGCCGCGGCCAAGGAGGCAATCATCAAACTGACGGCGCGGCTCGCACCGGGGAGGCGCTGATGGAGGCAGGAAAACTCGATCCGGTCAGCATCCAGCGCACGCTCAAGCAGATCTACAGGCTCTTTCGCGTCGGCACCTTCCACCAGATCAACAACGATGCGATCCGCGCCGTCATCGATGAGACACGCGCCATTCTCGAGGAGATCCGGCGCGAGGATGTGAAAGAGATCACGCTGCTCTTCGACGGCGAGACGGTGCTCGTGAACAGCCAGATGCTGCGCGCCAGCCGCGAGGTCTACGAGACCTCCCGGGAGTTCGGAACCTTCCTGGAGGGGCGCGAGGTCAACCTGCTCTCGTTGTCGACCTCCGCCGACAGCCACGACCTACAGGAGCTGGTCGGCTTCTTCCTCAACCCGCACCAAAGGCCGTCCGTTGAGGGCGAGGTCAAGCTGAGCGACCGGGTCACGCTGCGTCGGGTAGAGCCGGGCATGCTGGTCGGCTTCGAGGATGAAGGACTGCACCCCGTAGAGCGCGTGCTTCTGGTCTACGCACTCACGGTGCTGGTGCTTCGTAGGCTGCACGAATCGGTGATGGCGCAGGAGTACTCGCTCGCAGGCTACTTCAAGCGGCTCGCTCGGCAGATCGCGCAGATCAACTACGCGGAACGGCCCGTCGTGCTCGATGTCATCCTCGCTGCGCATCTGAGCACCGACGACGCGAAGCGCACTGCCAATGCTGCCATTGTTGCAGCAGCAATGGTTCGGCAGACGGGCGTGTCGGAGGCGACGACCGCGCGCGTGGTCATGACGACGCTCATGTCGGGCGTGGGCACGGCGCGGCAGCGGAGCCTTTACTTTGATGGCAGCGACCCGCTCAGCGCCCTGCTTCACCCCATCTCGGAGAGCGACCGCCACCAGGAGCCCGATGGCGCGGCCGCGGCCGTCATCCGGCTCGGGACGCTCCGAGGCGAAGCTGCGCTACGCGCCATTGTGGTGCGCGACGCGCGGGCCCGCATGCAGGGCGACGCCGACGGCGCATGGAAGAGCCTCTTCGAGTCGCGTGTCGTAGCGACCGCGCGACGCTTCATCGATGAACTGACGGTCGCGGCGGTCTCGCAACGCTCACCGGCGCTTGTCGTCGAATTGCTTCGGGCCGAAGCGACGGACGCGCTCGATCACCTCTGCCTCGATCTGCTGATCAATGGCATCCGCCTCTACCCCACGGGAACTGCCGTGGAGCTCTCCTCGGGCTGGCTGGCACTCGTACTTGAGGCACCCTCCAAGCCCTCCGCGTTCGATCGCCCGACCGTGCTCCTCTGCCACGGCCCGGGCGGTGCGGCGGCCGACCCACGTGAGGTCGATCTCTCAGCGCGGGAGAATGCGGCGCTTGGCCATGTGAAGCGCATCGCGGAGGCACCGACGCCCGTCATGGAGCGGCTGCGCGCGGAACGCATCGGGCTTCGATGGCGCGGTGCCGAGCGGGATGGCTCGGTCGCCGTCTGGCGTCAGCAGATGGGGGAGCAGCGAGCCACGGCAGAAGCTGTGAAAGCGGCGCTCGCGCAGGAGACCGACGCGGAGGCTGTGTCCAGGGACCAGGCGCGTCGCGCAGATGCCGAGGTCTTCGCGACGACAGCGGTCGAGGGTCGTCGAAAGTTCGGCCTGCTGACCAACATCAACAAGGGGGCAGCCCACCTCTCGGTGCGCGGCACCACGGCCTTCCTGAAGATTGGAGGCCCCCTCGATCCGCGGCTGGCGCCGACCGCTGTCGAGCCACTCGTCTCGGCCGGTGGATTGCGAAGCACGGGCGCCTTCGCGACGGTGGGGACGGGCTCGCACGAGGCGGTGGGCAGCGAGCAGCGCAGCGCGCGGGACTCAGCGAGTTTCTCCGCCGTCCGTGGTTCGGGAAGTCACCCGCTCGTGCGCGGCGAGAACGAGGGAAGCGGAGCCTTTGCCTCGGTGGAGGCGCGACAGACCGGCTCCTTTGCGGCGGCTCCCTCGATGCCTTCCGACCCGCTCGCTGCTGGCGCGACCTATGGAAGCAGGCAGAGTGGCTCCTTCGCCGCCGCCGCCCAACGCTCCGCTTCACACGCGGCTGTGGTGGCCGAGGCCGAGACGCTTCCGATGACTGCAGCGCTCAGCAGCGACGAGCTGTTTCCGGCGTTTGCTACTCCGACAGAGGCGCAGCCCGAGCCCAATCAGCCCGAGCTGCAGCAGCCCGAGGTCGCGGCGGCCGCGGCACTTAGCGCCGCCGACCGCATCCGTCGGCGCCTCGGTCAGACCGGGCAGCTACCCGCGGCAGCCTCCGTCACGGGCCGCGATGGGGTTGCCGGTGCCGCCGGCGAAGAGCGGCCGCGCACCGCCCCCATCCCGCCAGGCCTAGACCCCGCCTCCGTCTTGCGCGTAGAGATAGACCAACTCGCGCCGCCGCCCAGCCCGCCGCCAACCCGCTCGACGGCAACGCTCCTTCGGAAGTATGCCCGACGCACCGAGCCCCAGCCACCTTCGAGCGGGGCGACGGCCGACGCAACGCCTGCTGCGCCCGCCGACCTCGACGCGCTGCTCGCAGCCTACCTCGGCGACAAGAAGCCCTGAGTTTCGCACCCTCCGGCCAGCGGCCGCATCTCATGAGCCGAGCCCCGGAGCAGTGCCATGACCGCGACCAAGACAGCCTTCCTCTTCCGCAGAGACCTTCGCCTCTACGACAACCTCGGGCTGCGCGCGGCGCTCGCGCAGGGAGAGGTGCTGCCAATCTTTTGTCTCGACCCGCGCCAGGGACCGGGGCACCGCTACTTCTCCACGTTCGGCTTCGGCTTCATGGCCGATGCCCTCCGGGACCTCGACGGCCACCTCCAAGCCCTGGGGTCTTCGCTGGAATTGCTTGCGATGGGCAGCGATGAGCTCCCAGCCTGGCTCGAAGAGCGAGGGATCCGCACGCTCATCTGGAACCGTGACTACACGCCGTTCAGCCTCCAGCGGGACGGTGCGCTCGAGGCCGCCTGCCGGTCGCGCGGGATCGCGGTGGAGAGCTTTGATGACTCCGTGCTCTATCGCCCGGGAACGGTGCTGCAGCCAGGCGGCGAGGGCTACAAGGTCTTCACCCCCTTCTACAAACGGGCCATGACGCAGCCTGTCGCACGGCCGCAGCCGCTGCCCCAAGATGCCCGATTTTCAGCTGCCTCCGATGCAGCCGCGGGATGGGAACGCCTCGCGGAGATCGAGTCTCTCAGTGGCCCCAAACCGCGCCTCCACGGCGGGCGCAAAACCGCCGAACTGCACCTGAACCGGATTGAGTCGCTCGGCAACTACGAGGAGCTCCGCAACCTCCCCGGTGTGGAGGGCACGACGGAGCTCTCTCCCCACCTCAAGTTCGGGACCGTCTCGCCGCGCGAGGTCTGCTGGCGCAGCCGTGACGCGCATGGGCAGGGCCACGGCATCGAGCGGGAGTTGCACTGGCGCGAGTTCTTCCTCCACCTCTGCCACCAGTTTCCGCAGGTCTACGGGCGACCCTTCCGCCAGGAGTTTGAGGCCGTCGCCTGGCGCAACGACCCGAGCGACTGGGCGCGCTGGGTAGCGGGAACCACGGGCTACCCCATCGTCGATGCCGGCATGCGGGAGCTCGCGCAGACGGGTTCGATGCACAACCGGGTGCGGATGATCGTGGCCAGCTTCCTCGTCAAAGACCTCCTCATCGACTGGCGCGAGGGCGAGGCCTACTTTGCCCAGAAACTGACCGACTACGACCCGGCCGTGAACAACGGGTCCTGGCAGTGGGCGGCCTCCACCGGCGCCGATGCGGCGCCCTACTTCCGCATCTTCAACCCGTGGCTCCAGCAGGTGAAGTTCGACCCCGCCGCAGCCTACATCAAGCGTTGGGTGCCGGAGCTCGCAGCGCTGCCAGCGGCAGATATCCACGCGCTCCTCGACACGCCCCTCCTCCGGCCCGAAGGCTATCCCGCTCCGATGGTGGACCACCGGATGGCGGCCGAAAGGGCCAAGGCAGCCTTCGGGGTCGCAGCCCGCCGCGCGTAGCGCGAGACTTGGCAGCGGGCCGCCCGACGGTTAGCAGTTTCGCACCAAACCACCCGCTCGGTGATGCCCCATGAGAACCCTCCGCTCCCTCCGTATCGCGCTCGCACTTCCGCTCGCGCTTGCTGCCTGCAGCGAAGACACCGCACGTTCTACGGGCGGCGGAACCGATACCTCCGCCGACACACAGGCCGACACCGCCATCATCGACAGCGGTGCCGATACCACCGTCGACAGCGGCTCCGCCGACACATCGAACGGAGACACCTCCCTCCAAGATACGGCGCCCGATGGCTCCGCCGACACAACCAGCGAAGATACCACGCCCGATGGCTCCGCCGACGCAGACACGGGCGCCGAGGACACCTCGCTTCCATCCACGCCCATCGTCATCAGCGAACTGATGAAGGACCCCTGCGCCGTCTCCGACGGCGTCGGAGAGTGGTTCGAGGTCACCAACATCTCCGCGGCCCCCTACGATCTCCGTGGCGTGGTCATCACAGACGACGGAAGCGACAGCCACACCATCGCCGGCGCCGAGCCCATTCTCGTGGCGCCAGGCGCGACCTTCTTGCTCGCTGCAAGCGGTGATGCCGCCGTCAACGGAGGCATCACCCCAGACTACGTCTACAGCGGCCTGCTGCTCGCCAACGGCGACGATGCCATCATCCTCACAGCTGCAGACGGCTCCCTGCTCGATGCCGTCCGCTACACCCGCACCGGCTTCCCCAACACCGCCTGCGCCTCACT
>CAIWGR010000255.1 GCA_903912275.1 uncultured delta proteobacterium | reverse complement strand
GGGCGGCTTCGAGAACGACCTGCGCGACAAGATCGTGGGCACCAAGGCGCATGTGCTGGTCTCCTCGGGCTCCGGCGACGACCTTGGTGAGGTCGGGCCACTGCTCGCCTCGCTGCGCCAGCTGCCGGAGGTGAAGGGGGCATCGGCCTACCTCGAGTCCGACATGATGATGTCGAGCAACGTGAGCTACTCGGGCATCGTGCTCCGCGGCATCGACTGGAAGGAGACCGCCGAAACCTCGGGGCTCCTCAAGACCATTCGCGCTGGCGAAATCTCCTGGCTCGACAACCCCGACAAGGCGCGCCGCCGGCAGCTCTGGCCGCCGCCGTCTGGCAGCGGCGAAGGCAGCGGCAGTGGCGAAGGCAGCGGCATGGCCAACTACCGGCGGCTTCGGCAGCGCGCCGATGAGGCCATGCAGAAACTGGAGGCTGCCAACGCGCAACTCGAGAAGTTGCGGCTCCGCATGGAGGGCAGGGCAGAGGCCTCCGGTGCGGCCGAGGCGAGTGGGGCGATGCCTCCGCTTCCGGGCATGGAAGAGGGCGCGATGCCTCCGCTTCCGGGCATGGAGCAGGGCGGTGTTGCCCCTTCCGAAGCGCTCGTCTCCCTGCCGGGATGTGCCGTTGGCACAGAGCTCGCCGACGCGCTGGGTCTCGATGTGGGCGACGCTGTCAACCTCATCGACCCGGAAGGTGACCTCGGACCCACGGGCTTCATCCCCCGCTCGCGCCCCTTCCGCGTGGTCGCCGTCTTCTACACAGGCCTGTACGAGTACGATTCGCGGCTTGTCTTCACCAAACTCGACGTGGCCCGCGGTCTGCTCCGCGTGGGTCCCGAGGTAGCGAGCGGCGTCGAGGTGCGGGGCCAGAACCTCGACGACGCCACCGCGCTGCGCGATGCCGTATCAGCAAGATTGACCGAGAGCGGCCGAACCGACCTCAAGGCGGCGGACTGGAAAGAGCTCAACCGGAATTTGTTTCAGGCGCTGCGCCTTGAGAAGATTGCGATGTACTTTGTGATGAGCATCACCATCGTGGTTGCCAGCTTCGCCGTGGTCTGTGTGCTCCTCATGATTGTCATCGAAAAGCGGCGTGAAATCGCCATCGTGAAGTCGATGGGTGCGGGCGCTGCCGACATCTCCCTCATCTTCCGGCTGCTGGGTGGCCACATCGCCATCATCGGCACGGCGGTGGGGCTAGGCATGGGGCTTCTCGCCATCCTCTATCTCATGACGATTGGGATACCCCTTGACCCAAATGTTTACTACATCGACCGCCTCCCCGTCTCGGTCGAAGCCGTCGAGATCATCGCGGTGGTTGTCGCGGCGCTCCTGCTCGGGTTTGCCGCCACGATTCAGCCGGCCCGGGAAGCTGCCCGCCTCGACCCTGTTTCGGCCCTCCGCCACGATGACTGACCCCTCATGACCGCACCGCTCGTCCAGATTGAGGGTCTTACGAAGACCTTCGTCAAAGATGGCGCCACCATTGAGGTGCTGCGCGGCATCGACCTCCAAATCCAGCGGGGCGAGACCGTCAGCATCATGGGCCGCAGCGGCGCCGGCAAGAGCACCCTGCTGCAGATCGTCGGCACGCTCGACCGCCCCACCTCCGGCAGGCTCCTGCTTCGGGGCACCGACGTCTTCGCACTCGAGGAGCAGAAGCTGGCGGCCTTCCGCGGCTCTTGGCTCGGCTTCGTCTTTCAGTTTCATCACCTGCTCCCCGAACTCACCACGCTCGAGAACGCAGCGATGCCGGCGCTCATCGCGCGGCGTCCGCGTGACGAGGCCTTCGGGCTGGCCGAGAAGATGCTCGGTCGCGTGGGGCTCTCGCACCGGCTGACCCACCGGCCGAGCGAGCTCTCGGGTGGCGAGCAGCAGCGCACCGCGCTTGCTCGGTCGCTTGTCATGAACCCGCCGCTGCTCCTTGCCGACGAGCCCACCGGCAACCTCGATGACCGCACCGGCCAGCAGATTGTCGAACTCCTCCACGAGATCGTTGCGGAGTCGCAGATTTCGGTCGTCGTCGTCACCCACAACCATCAGCTCGCAGCCTCCATGAGCCGCCGCCTCATCATGGATGAGGGCCGCCTCCTGCACGACTCCGAACAGACCTCGGTGGCGCCATGAGCCCCCTCCG
>CAIWGR010000254.1 GCA_903912275.1 uncultured delta proteobacterium | reverse complement strand
GCTGCAGCCAGCGGGAACGCAGAGGCCGGCGACGCAAGCATTGGTCGCGCAGTCGGTCGAATCGAGGCAGGCCTGACCGGCCGTGTAGCAGAAGTTGCCCTCGTCGATCCGCTCATCGCAGTCGTCGTCAGCGCCGTTGCAGATCTCGTTCTGCAGCGCGAGCACCCGACCCGTGAAGGTAAAGTTGGTACCGTCGCTGTTGAAGACCCAGGTCTTCTCCGAGAAGTCGGCGGGGGCTGTCGAGCCGGCCGGGCCGAGATCCCCGTAGCTGATGATGCCAAGACCCGAGGCCAGCCCTTCGGCCGGCACGCCGATGTCGGAGTTCCGGATGGAGTGGCCGAGCAGCGGCGTAATGCTGGTGAACTGCGCGTAGGTGCGGGCCAGCGTTACGGTCTGGTAGAACGACTGAATCTTCACGTCGGCGCAGAACTGGGCAACGCCGGCGGTCGGGTCGCAAAGATCGTTGAGCCGGATGTTGTTCGTAACGAGCTCCACCGTGTCCGGCGGACCCGAGCCCGGGATGCCGTCCTGGAGGATGTCTGCGAGGCAGAGGCCCTGCTCGACCCGGCGCCGCACATCGGGCGTCAGGTTGGTGGTATCGAGCTTCGCGGGACCGAGCGTCATCGTGCCGTCGGCAGGATTGGCAGAGCCTGTGAATTCATAGGTAAGCCAGAGGCCGTTGTCGGGGTTGGCCGGCAGGCCTGCGCCTACGCCCGCGTCAGGAACCGCGAGACCGGCATCGGGCTTCGCGAGCGCCTCGGCAGCCTGACGCTGTGCGGCTGGCTTGTCGGTGTCGCTGGAGCAGGCTGCAAGCAGCGCCAGGGCGCTGCTACAGCAAAGAAGGCGAATCGAAAGGGCTGATATCTTCACGCGAGAACTCCGAGTTGGAGGACAAAATAGGGCACTGGCTGACGACGCGGTGCAAGGAGTGTGCCGTTCTGGAGCAGATCGATCCATGGCAACCACACCTCCTGCAAAGTTTTTCTGCACATATAAGCAACAAATTACATGTTGCTCCATGGTGTGCTCTCATCCTGCAAAAGTTTGCAGCAAGTGTAAACCACAAATAGCGGAGGCGCTCAGGTGCTTCTGCCGCCGTACTGACGCGGCGCGTTACCCTGTTTCCGCCGCCGCGTTGTGACAATCTCGGGCAGCAGAAGCCGCCGCGCTGCCAACTTTGTCACAACGCGCCGCGTTAGAGGCTGAGCGCGCAGCACCCAAAACGGCGCGACCCGCCGGCTTGCGCGCGGCGGGTCGGGCGAATGCAGAGCCGCTCGTTTAGCGGACGTCGAGGAGTCCCGTGCCGTAACCCGTGGCGCCATATCCGTCGACCGTGATGCAATAGAGCGTGCCGCCCGTCACGGTGTAGACGAAGGCTGACTGCGTTGTGGCGCCACTGTCATCGGCGGAGGCAAGCGCGGTCGCTGTGCAGGTAAGCGCGCCCGTTGCGGGGTTGAAGGTGGCTGAGCGCAGGCCGAGCACGGTGTCAAAGTTGCTGCCGTAGGTCTGGAAGGTTCGGGCGCCCGAGAAGGGGGCCATCCAGAGGACAGTCCAATCCGGACCGGCGGAAGTGGTCGCGCCTTGGGTGCTCCAGAAGCTGGTGTTGCCCGTCGCAGTGACCGCCCGAGCGATGTAGTTGGTTCCCGAGGTGCCGGAGTTGAGGGAGTCGCTTGCACCCACCCAGGTCGCCACGCCGCCGTTGGTCTGATTTCCGTTGAAGGTGGCCTGCTTGAAGACATCGAGGTTGTAGTTCACGTCGCCGTCATAGGCGCCGACGACGATGCGATACTTCGTCCCCGAGACCGCAGCGAAGGGGAGGATGGAGGAGTATCGCGCAGACCCATTTGCGGTCTGGTAGGCGTACGGGTTGTCGTCGTTGCAGCCGATCTCGCCTCCAACGGTGCCCGCCGAGGTCACGCTGTAGACGCTGATGGCGGTGTCGGTGCCGTAGGAGGTGTTGGCGTTGTAGCCGGCCTGGTTGGCCGTGGAGGCGATGAAGGTACCGGTCGAGGGGGCCGTCCAGTCATAGGCGATGTCGTTGCGGCCGCCATTCGTGCTGCAGCTCAGGCTGTAGTCGTTGCCCTGGCTGCCTGTGTTCTGGGCGCCGGAGACGCCGTTACCAGCAATGGCCGTGCTGCTGTTGAGCTGCACATCCAGCGGCACCGTCCGGCCGATGGCGCCGACCGTCGGCTTGGCGCAGGTGACGCCGAGCGCGTCGATCGAGCCGCCGCTCCGGATACGGAGCTGCGAAGCCACCTCGATGCCCGGGCAGATGTCGCCGTAGAAGGTGCCCTGCTGGTAGCCCCAGACGCCAAGGCTGCGCTCCGTGCCGCGCACGATGGTGTTGCCGCTGACCGAGAGGGTGGCGCAGAGCGGCTCGATGGAGCGCACCTGCGTGTCCGCCTTGGTATTGATGCCCACAAGGTGCTCGCCTGCAGCGCAGTCCGCGATCACGAAAGTGCCGCCTGAGCCGCCGCAGCAGGCCGTCTCGTCGTAGGTGAGGTTGCCCGTGTTCAGGTTGACG
>CAIWGR010000253.1 GCA_903912275.1 uncultured delta proteobacterium | reverse complement strand
GCGCCCCCGCGCTTCTTGCGCAGCTCGACGCTCCCGCCGACGAGACGCCGGAGCACCTCGTGGCGAGGTCGCTCGTACGACTCTTCGCCGGCGACTCGGCCCTCGCGACCGCCAGTGCGGAGCAGCTCCGCCTGTTCGGTATGAGCGAGCGCAACGACCTCGCCGCCCTCGCGCAGCTCGCGCTGCTCAAGCTCGGCAAGTACTCCCCTCTCACCCACGCTTCTCTTACCAAGCAGGCGCCCGCTTGGACCGCGCTCATGGCCGCCAAGGATGCCGCGACCATGATGGCCCTCCGTGAGGGAGACCTCAAAAATGTCAACGAGGTCATGAGCGCCGACGCCGCCATGCTCTGGGCCGTCGGACGCGAGCAGGAGCTCGCCCGCCAGCTTGCCGCGGTCACCGACGCAGGAGCTCGCCCCGATGCACTTCGCCTCGCCGACCGCCTCGGTGCGGACGGCGCGGCGGTCGTCGCCTCCCACATCGCCGCCACGCCCGATCTTGTCGAGGCCAACGTCGTTGCGGCACTCACTTCGCCATTGACGGTCGCGCAGGCCAAGCCCTGGATTGAGGCCGCAATCGCAGACCCGCGCTTTGAGATTGCAGCGCTCAAAATCGCGGCACGCTATGGCTACCTCCCCCGCCAGGAAAACCTCATCCCAATCCTCCTGCGCGACCGCGACGGCCGCAAACCCGGCGTGATCCGGCAGATTGACGCCACCCGCTTCGCACAAATCCTCCTCATCCGGCAGCCGCAGCTCAGCCGCGAGCGCCTCGCTGCCTCTCGCCGTCAACTCGCCCCCTCCGACGCCGGATTCGCCGCCATCGGACTCGTCCTCTTTGCCGCTACCACCGACTGCGCCTCCACCAAGTAGGTTCCAACATGTCCAACGCGCTCAACACGCTCCTTCACAACAGCCGCCCCCAACACCTGCAGCAGCTCAAAGATCTGCTCACCATCGCCAGCATCTCCGCCAAGGCGGAGCACAACGCTGATACCGCCCACTGCGCCGACTTCGTAGCCGATGCCCTCCGCAGCGCCGGACTCCACACCGAGGTCATCCCGACCCCGGGTCACCCCGTGGTCTACGCAGAGTGGCTTGGTGCCCCGGACGCCCCCACCGTCCTCATCTACGGCCACTACGATGTGCAGCCCGTCGAGCCGCTCGAAGAGTGGCGCAACCCGCCCTTTTCGCCCACCATCGAGGGCGACAACATCGTCGCCCGTGGCGCGACCGATGACAAGGGCCAGATGTTCGCCCATGTCCTCGCTGCCCACGCGCTCATGTCGGTCGACGGCAAACTCCCCTGCAATGTGAAGTTCATCATCGAGGGCGAAGAAGAAATCGGCAGTCCCAACCTCGACCCCTTCCTTCGCGATCATCGCGACCGTCTCGCCGCCGATGTCGTCCTCATCAGCGACACCTCCATGTGGTCCCCCGGACGGCCTGGTGTGACCGTCGGTCTGCGCGGCCTAACCTATGTCGAAATCCACGTGCAGGGCGCGACCCACGACCTCCACTCCGGCCTCTACGGCGGTGGCGTCGCCAACCCCATCAATGCGCTCAGCCGCATCATCGCCGGGCTCCACAACCCCGACGGCTCCGTCGCCGTCCCAGGCTTCTACGACAACGTGCAGCCGCTCACCGCGGAGGAGCGCGCCGAGTTCGCTGCGCTCGGCCACGACGAAGCACAGTTCCGCGCGGAGATCGGCGTCGCCGAGTCGCCCGGAGAGGCGGGCTACACCGTCCTCGAGCGCATCACCGCCCGTCCCACCCTGGACTGCAACGGCATCTGGGGCGGCTACACGGGGGAGGGCGCAAAGACCGTTCTTCCCGCCTCAGCGCACGCCAAGGTCTCTTGCCGCCTGGTCGCCAATCAGACCTCAGAGGAGATCGAAGCCAAGCTCCGCAACCATGTCCTCGCCAACCTGCCCGCCGGCGTAACCGCCCGCGTCGAACTCCACCATGGCGCCCCCGCCTTCCTCGCCGATCGCGCCGTTCCGACCATGATCGCCGCCACCAACGCGCTGAAGACCGTGTGGGGTGTCGACCCCGTCTTCATGCGCTCGGGCGGCAGCATCCCCGTCGTCGCAAGCTTCAAGTCAGAGCTCGGCCTCGACTCCATTCTCATGGGATTTGGTCTCGCCGACGACCGCGCCCACTCCCCCAACGAGAAGTTCTCCATCACCTCGTTCTACCAAGGCATCGAGGCCTCCGCGCAGTTCATGCTCGAACTCTCCAAGCTCCCGAAGAAGTAGCGCTCACCCCCGCGACCGCCCCCGCCTGTTAGGGCGTACCCACGGGCGGCGGCGTGCCGCTCTTCTGGTAAAGCACCCACACCAGGCCGAGCAGCAGCAGCGACAGCACCGCCAATCCGGCCACGATGATGTAGAGCACGGTCGGGTTCACCCCTGCCTGCGCGGCAATGGGCGTCCCTGCGCCCTTCACGGCGCCCACCGAACCTGAGATCGCGGGAGGCGTGTTCCGCTTCGCCATCGACGGAATCGAAGTCGAACTCGCCGACCCGGGCGTAGCACCCGCTGCGCTGGCTCCGCGGCGCGCCGCGTTCGTGCGAGCAACATCCAGCACCAAGGCCAACTGACGGGGGTCGAGCACCGTTGTCCGAACCGCCGTCTCCGAGCTCAGTTCGCTCTCAAGCGTCTCAAGATCCGCCAAGAACTCCATCGCATTCGCGTACCGGTTCTTCGGGTCCTTCTCGAGCGCCTTGAGGATGATGCGCTCCATCTTCGGATGCACCGGTCGCTTGCCCACCTTGCTCGGCGGCTTAGGCGCATCGTACACATGCGACGCGAGCACCGCGACCGCCGTGTTGCTCTTGAACGGAACATCGCCCGTCATCATCTCGTACAAAATCACGCCGAGGCTGTAGAGGTCGCTCCGACCGTCTAGCTCCTTCGCCTGCGCCTGCTCGGGGCTCAGATACTCCGGGGTGCCATAGACAACGCCCGCCTGCGTCAGCTTCTGCTGCTGCTTGCCGTCCGGCTCTTTGACCTTCGCGATGCCGAAATCGAGTACCTTGACGTAGTCGTCCGCGCCGCGGAACTTCGTCAGCATGATGTTATCGGGCTTCAGGTCCCGGTGAACAATGCCAATCTCGTGCGCCTCGCTCAGCGTATGAAGCACCTGCCGCATGATCCCGATCGCCCGAAGTTCGTCGATCTTCGAGCCGGCCTCCATCATGTCTCGGAGCTGCTGGCCCTCCACGAACTCCATCGCAAGGTAGAGCATGCCCTCGGGTGTCCGACCGAAGATGAACACACGGATGATGTTTGGATGGCTCAAGCGCGCGATGGCCTGGGCTTCGCGGTTGAAGCGCTTTACCAACTCCTCGTTCCGCGCCGCGTGACCGTGCAGAACCTTGACCGCAATTCGCTGCCCGATTGCTGGATTCTCAGCCAGATAGACGGCGCCCATCCCGCCTTCGCCCAACTTCTTCTTGATGATGTAGTCACCAAAAAGCGTGGTTCCTACCAGGTCGTCCTGATCGACCTGGGCTGCAGGAGAATTCCGCTCAGGCATCGGTACCAGACCCGAACCGTCGTCGGGGCAGAACAGTGCCTCTTCATTGAATCTACGACCGCAGTGCGGACAGACTTTCATGGCTACGCCATCACTCTAGGGTGTCCGAGCCCCCTACCACGCGCCACCGCCCTCTTTCAAGAACAGTCGGCCGATACTTGTCGCACGCCGCGCTTCGACGCTATCCTCTCCAACCAGTCGCATTTCCTCCCCTCGTCTGTCGGCTCGGCCATGACTCCCTCCCACGACCACGCCCTCGCAGAGGCCCTTCGGCTCCTCCTCGAACGAGCTGATGACGATGAGGGACGCGCGCGCGGCACCGAGCTGCACCGCCCGCAGCTCCTGCTCGCAGAGCTCCACATCACCCCGCCCACCGACTCCGGCAGCGCTGTCGTCGAAGTGCACGCCGACCACGACGACCAACACCCTGCGTGCAGCGGCTGCGGCGCGCAAAACCCGCCCCACGCAAGATTCTGTGGCGACTGCGGCATGCCGCAGCACCGGCCTGCTGCCCCCGCGGCAGCACACGCCACCCCGCTCTCTCAATTCCGGCTCCTGCAACTCCGGGATGACGGCTCTGACGGCAACGCAACGCCGCTCCCGCTCGGCGAATTTCTCATCGGACGAGACGGAGACCTCGCCTTCCCAGCAGATCCGCTCCTCTCTCCGAGACACGCGAAGATCACGGCCTCTGCGGAAGCGGTTCACATCGAAGACCTCCAGTCTCTCAATGGTACCTTTCTCAAGCTCCGCAACGAGCACCGGCTTCAGCTGGGTGATACCCTCATCCTCGGTCGCCAGCTCCTCCGCTTCGAGCGGGTCGAGCAGACCGCCGACCTGCGCGCCCGCGGCGCTGATGGAACCCGCTACATGGGCTCGCCCAGCCCCGGCGCCTCCTTCCGCCTCGTCCAGGTAGGCGCCGGCGGCGTCGCTCAGAACACCTATCTCCTCTACGACACGGCAACCTCCATCGGGCGCGAGCGGGGCGACCTGGTCTTCCCACGCGACCGCTTCATGTCAGGCAAGCACGCGGAGGTCGTCGCACGCAGCGACGGTCACTACTACCTCGTCGACAAGGGCAGCTCCAACGGCACCTGGCTCAAGCTCTGGGAGCCTACCGAACTCTCGCCGGGCGACCGCATCCTCGTCGGCCAACAGACCTTCCGGGTCGAGGCCTCGTGAGCCGCTCGCTGCCCCGCGGCCTGGCGCTCTGCCTCGCCCTGGCCGGCTGCAACGACCTCACCTTCGGCTCCTCTGTCGGGGGCGTGCAGGAGGCCGCACCCGTCACCGCCGGCTCCGTCAAGGCGGTCGGACTCATCCTCCAACGAAGCGCGCCCGGCGGACGCCATCTCCTCGAAGCGCAACTCCAACTCGTCAACCCGGGCGCCGTCGACAGAACGGTACCTGTTGGCGACCTGCGACTGCTCATCGGCGACCAACCTCTCACCCTCTTCGCTGTCGCCAACAACTTCTACCAGTCTGCGAGCACGGACCAATTCGGAACCCTCGCGACGGGCACCCCCATCACGCTCTCGCTCGTCGCGGCGCTCCCCTCTGGCGCGACCACACTGACCGCTGAACTACAGCTCCCCGCGGCCCCTACCCTCCGACTCCCTGAGACGGCAGAGCCCCCCGGAACCGGACAGAACACCGCAATCGAACTGCTCGGAGCAGACCGCGGAAGCCTCCCAATCGTCAGTCCCTACAACGCATGGGGAAGCGCCGTTACCTACGATCTGCTCACCGATGCCGGCGCAGGGGCGGCCACGAGCGCCCGCATCGACCGTTGGTTTGCGGCGGCTTCTGCCTTCGCCGGTCCAGACGAGTATCTGCCGGCTGCCGCCTTTCCCGCCTCAGGAAAATACTGGGTCGAGGTCATTGCCCTCAGCCCTGTCTCTGGCACCGCGGCGACCACCGCCGGTTGGGCCTCGGGCTCCTGGTTCGCGGCCGGCAACGCGACGGGCGCGCCCCTCCAGGCCCCCTAGCGGCCTTCGAGGTTCAGGCCGCCCGCGTAGGCGTACGAGACGTCGCAGTCATACCCGTACGCATAGAGCCCGAAGGCCTGCCCGCCCGTGACAGTATGAACGCCGTCCGGCACGCCCTGCTTGTAGATGTCCCACTGGCGACCACCCGCTGTAAGACGGCTCGTTGGGCTCACAGCCAACGGGTTTCCGTCAATCACGATGACCGTCCCGATCGGCGCAACCAGGCTTAGGAAGTCCTGCGTGTAGTTGGCCGGCGTAAGCAGAATGTAGTTGTCGCGGAACTGCCGTGTCGGCACCGCCATCAACATCGCGGGGTCGCCCACACCGGTGCCGCTGCAGGTCGCCGGAATCGCGCAATTCTGCTCACTCGACCAGGGAAATGGATCCCCTGCCCGTACACAGGTCGCGTTCGCCGGGCTCGGGTAGCTCGAACCGACCATCATCTGGGTCAGGCTGATCGGCCCGGTTGCACTGAGCGCAAAATCGAGCGCCGTCGCAAACTCCACCACCTCGCCGCCGCCGAGCGTCCGGCCGCTCACCCCCGCGATGACAGGGTCTGTCTGAATCGTCGTGCCAGCCGTCGCAGCAATCACACGCCACACGTCGTTCTCCGTCCCGCGCGGCTTGAACTTCAGACCGATATACTCCGTATCCCAGCTCGCCACGGGAATCATCTGCTCCTCCACGTGGTCGCAGTAGGAGACACCTGCTGGAACGTTCGCGCACTCGTTGCCCGAGAAGACCGCAACCGACCGCGTCGAGGTCACCCGCGTCCCCGTCGGGTCGCCCGTCGCGCCCTCCGCCCGCATCGCGAGTACCTCGCCCTGCGCCAGTTCAAAGGTCGCGCTGCCACCGGCTGCAATTCCCGCCACGGAGCCGCCTGCCTGAAGGCCCGACCGCGGCGGCGCCGTGACCGTCACCGACGTTGTCCCATCCGCGACCGCCACCACGGCGAAGTAACTCGCGCCCGCCGGCCCAGACGGCCATCCCGCCACCAGGTACTCGTTGCCGAGCGCCGTCGCGGGAAGGAGCAGCGAAGCATCGTTGGAGAAGACACCCGAGTTGTTCAACGGATTGAACTGGTGCGCAATGATCGGCCCCGTGCTCTGCACCCGGTAGCTGTTCAGCGATCGGCTCGTCCCGATCACATCGCGCTGCGGAAGTTCAACGGACTGCAGCGATCCCGCGGCAATGGAGACCGTTTGCGTGAACCCTTCCGGAGTTGTCACCGTCGCAGTCACCCCTCGCGTACCCGCGTTCGAAAGCGTGATCGCATACTGCTGCGCATCTGCCCCTGCGGGGTCCGACGCATCCGCGTAGTTGTCCAGGTCGAGCGCGTAGAAGTCGCAACCCACGTAGGTCTTCGCATCGCCCGCGCAGGGGTCCACGCAGCTGCCTGCTGAACATCCAAACTCGCAGGTCTCCAGTGTGTCTGATGCGGTCCCCTCAGCGTTGCACTGCACCACCGAGTCGCCCTGGCATCCGCGAACACCAGCGATGCAGACATCCGTCGTGCAGGCGCCCGCCAAACAGTTTGGTGTCTCCGCCGGGCAGGCTGATCGCTCGATGCCTGTTCCACTGCTCGGGCAAACGCCCAGCGTACGCGGGTCGAGGCAGCCCACGGTCGTCCCAGGGATGCAGATGCTCGATGCATCCACGCAGGTGCCGGCTGCGCACGCTTGGCGGGCTGTGCAGGGCTGCGCGGCTTCGCTCCCGTCGATCTGGCAAATGAGCAGCCCGGTCCCATCCGCGCTGCACCGGATCTGGCCCGCCGTACAAGGCCCAGCAGGAACATCGCTCCCCGTATCTTCCGAGATCCCGTCCGCGCCACCATCCTCGTCGAGGCCGCCAGTGTCCGACGCGCCGCTATCCGAAGCGCCGGTGTCCCGGATCGAACCGCCACCGCTGCTCGAACCACGGCCAGTCGTCCTGCCATCGCTCGCCGCTGTGCAGCCTGCGAGGGCAACGCCCGTCAACAGCAACAGCAGCGACGCATTCCATCCTCGAGGCATCATCAGCATTTTCGGCTCCTACACGGGTGGGTCGAAGCGTGATTGTAACGAATTTCACAAACCGGTTGTGAAATTTTCGCCCACCAGCCCGAGCCCCGACCGAATCGACCTGCTGTCATCGTTGACGAAACTCCCTTCGCACTGCATCATGGCTCTCACACCTCCAACACGCTGCACTCACAACGGCATGGCATCATGACGAAGAGCGAACTTATCGAGCTATTTGCAGAACGCGCCCGAATCCCGAAAAAGCGGGCAGAAGAGGTCGTTCAGTGCATCCTTTCTGCCATGGGTGACACGCTCGCGCAGGGGAACCGAATCGAGATCCGAGGCTTCGGATCCTTTTCGCTCAACCAGCACCGCGCCTACGTTGGGCGCAACCCCAAGACCGGCAACGAAGTACCCGTCGAGGCAAAGCAGGCGGTGCACTTCAAGGTAGGTCGCGAGCTCCGCGACCTCGCCAACCAGTCCGGCGCCAAGAACCCCAAATCGGGCGACCGCTAGGCCGTTCAGGGGCCCGGACGGTGGCGCCACAGCGTCACGCCGCAGCCCGTCGCGGCCCCCACCGTGGTTGACGAGATGTCACCCGCCAGCGCGGGACAGGGCGTAGCCAAGTAGGCGGTTGTGCCTGGCCGTGTGGCATCGAGCGTCCCGAGCCGGATGCTGCCATCACCGTCTGCGAACCAGAGCGCCACGCCGCGGCTACCGGAGCGCCACCCCGTGAGCCCGCCGCGCCCGAACAACCCGTTCGCAGAATCGTTCCGAACCCCCGCAGCCGCGCCCGTGATGGCTGCGCCTACCTGCGCCCCGGTGCCTGTGTCGCCGCTCCAGAGACCGGCGCCAACGTCCATCAGAGACAGCAACGAAGGGCCGTTCCAGCGAAGCCCAACGGCGCCCGCGCTCGCACTTGGTCCGGCCAAACGTCCGCCGAACTGCCAACCCGCGGACAGCTGGTACCACGCAGCCTCCACGCCGTTGCTCAATGCCACCCGGTCTCCCGCAACGGCCATCGCGCTGAATCGCCCTGACAGCCGCACCGGCGGACCCTCCAGCGAGACTGAGCCTCCGGCAACCGAATAGGCCTGGGCCACAGCCTCGCTCTCCGTCAAGAACACCAGCCAGCCCAAGCCCGCTTCGAACGATACGACCCCGGATAGACCCGTCTCAAACGCCGTTATCTCCCCGTCGGAGACCCAGCCGCGAAGGCTTCCCTCCGACGAAACAGAAAATACCGCACCATCCTCCCCGCGCGCCACAAAGTCGGAGGTCGAGCCCTCTCGGAGCGTTGCCGTCAGGCCGCCCTCCGCTCGCTCCACAACCGTCCACGCGCCAGCGGCACCGGCCCCCAGAAGCCACCCTCCTTCGAGGCTCACAAGGTGGCGCGGCGTAAGGTCCACGCGGCTTCCCGGCGCTACCGATATCACCGCCCCAGTCGCTGTCGCCACAGCCACCTCCGACGCCGTCGCCATCAGCCACTGCGAAGCCCCCGGCCCGAACGCACGCGCTCCGGCTACCCCCGTGGGTGCCGCGAGCAACTCCACGCCACCCACGCCGCTCGCAGGCAGACGAGAGATCGCTCCGTTCGCATGCAATACGCGGAAGCCACCGCCACCCGTGCCAATCGACACCCCATCCGAAGACCCGAGCGCGAAGTCCGTGGCGACCGGCCCTGCGCCGGCGTCCGATACCAGCCGAACTGTGCCGCCGCCCGAGCCGCTCGCCCGCATCAGCATGGCCACCACCAGCCGGCCCGCCTGCATCGTCGATGCCTGCGCGATTGCTTCCGTCACGCCGTCACCAGAAACGCTCCCGCTGCCGAGCGCGAGCGCCGTTCCACTCGCCGAAAAGAGCAGCGAGCGGCACCCTCCGTCGCGGCCGATCGCGTAACCGCTCGCCCCGTCCTCGCTCACAGCCAGACCCAGCACATCGGCACCCAAAAACGGATTCACAGAGCCAAGGAACCGATAGGTCCCCGACACCTCCTCAAACGCCTGAACCGTTCCCGGTCCCGCACTCGACACCAGCACTCGGCCAAAGCTCACGGCGATGTCTGTCGGAGGCCGGCTGAGCCGCACGGGCGCCGCGTTTTCGTCGAACAGAAAGGGCGACCCGATCGGATGCCGGTAGATGAGCCCCGTGCCATCTGAGACGCTCTCCATGCCGAGCAGCAGCGTCGCTCCGACCACCTCTGCCGATACCGTCCGCGCCTCTGCCCGCCCGAAGGCGCCCACGGGTACGGGGGCCGCGCCCGTCTCGTAGACCTGCGCTCCTGTATCGCCCCACGCTACGACATGCGTTCCATCCACCTGCGTGAACCCCGACACCGCCAGCCTGCTCAACCAGTGTAGCGGCGCACCCACCGAGAACTCGCAGCCATCCTCGTAAAGCCCGTTCAGGTCGCGGTAACCCGGTGCGCTGCACCGTTGCACGCTGCAGCGGAAGTCCGCTCCGCAGAGGCCCTCCGCCATTGGAGCACCATCGCAAGCCTCGCCGCAGCTCCCGCAGTTCGACCCATCCCAAACGACGGTCGGATCCGCACCATCCACAAGCCCGTCGCAGTCGTTGTCGACCCCGTCGCACACCTCCGGCCGCGGCAGACAGGACGAGTCCACCTCGGTGTCCGCCTCCGTGTCCTGTCGCGCGTCAAACAGCTGCTCGGTGTCAGCGACCGCGCCGGTATCGAGCGCAGTGTCTGCATCCACCTCGGCATCCACGCCAACCTCGCCCGGCGGGCCGGAGTCAGCCTCCACGAACACCTGGCTGTCAAAGTCCAGTGTCGACGCGCAACTGGATCCGCCTGCAACGGCAAGGGCAATCAGCCACCTTTCGCTTCGTCCCATCACGGCCTCCACGAACCCATCAATCCGGCCTGAGAGGGGCCGAGTACTGGCACCACCAATACGCGATCCGGCGCAGGGGAACTGCCTCGGTCCAACCACCACAGCAGGCCCGTCGCCAATGCACTCACCGCTGCAACCCCGTAGGAGGCGTTCGACAACGTGGCCGCTGTCCGTCCGTCCGCCTGCTCTCGGTCAAACCCCACGCGATCCACGCCAGCCTGCGCCAGCCTGTCGGCCTCGTCGAAGTGCCCGGCCGAAACGAAGTAGTAGCCCGCACCCACCGCTGCGGCCGCCGCCGTCACACCGGAGCCAATCCACCAGTTCGGAAACCCAGCTGGAGCGACCACAGGCAACAGGGCGATCGTGACGATGCGGCTCTCACCCGCAGCCACAGTGACCGTCTCCTGCCACGGCTGCCGCTCCGGCGCCGACGCCTCGATGAGGTGCGCACCGGGCGCAACCGTCACCGTACCGGGCAGCGCCAGCGCGTGACCACCATCCACCTGCACCCGCGCGCCTGCCACCGCAGCTTCGAGGCGCAAAGACAGCGTCGCCTCGCGCACGCCCTCCGTGACAACCGGCGCCTCGGGCTGCGAGCCCCCCTTGACCAGCCGGCCGATCGCGGCCTCAGCATCACCCCGCAACGAAGCTTCCGCGGACTCCGCAGCCAATCGGTACCAGGTCACCGCCTCCGTCGTCTTGCCGGCGCGCTCGTACGCGAGCGCCGTGTTGAAGGCGAGGCGAGCCTCCGGCTCCAGCGCGTAGGCCTGCGATAGATAGGCCGCCGCCGCCTCGTATCGCCCAGCCTCAAACGCCTCGACCCCGCGGCCGAAAAGCATCTCAGCCTCATTGGGTGCCTTCGGGACCGCGCCCACGGCCGCAGGCGCAATGGCGAGCAAGACCGAAAATGCAAACTTACTCGCTTTCATGACCGCTCCCCTCCGTACGCTGTCGCGCCTCGTAGGCGGCACGATGACCATCGGCACCCGAGCCATCTCCGCGCTCCTCTGTCTCGGCCGGATGCGCCAGCGCGCTCCCCGCCTTCCGCGAAGCAAGCCGCGTCAGATTCTCATACACCGTGATGAGCGGAACGCCGTGAATCCCCATCGTCGCCGACGGCGCCTGCGTGCCGTAACGGCTCCAAGCGTCCTCTTGCGCAAACACGAGCGCCTTCTGAACATCGAACAAGAGGTAGTCCGCGTTTGCGTAGTCCCACGTGCCCCCCACATCCGGCCGCAACCACCCCTCCTGCTTGTACATGTCGTAGGCCCCCCAGGTGGTGTCGTGCCACGCAACCTTGGCGCCCTTCACCGCGTGTTCGTTCACCCACGGCAGCGACTGGCGCGCTGCATAGCCCCAGAACTGTCGCATCGTCCGTTGGTCCGCCGCGCCTGTCACGCCGCCGATGACCTCGTTGTAGTAGGAGATCCCAAACGGGTGGCTCCAAACCGAAGCCCAGATCGGCGAAGGTGCGTAGACCAGAACCAGCAACCCAAGCGCAAGCCACTGCCCGCGCCCGCTTCCGCCCGCCTCGCGCGCGACCCGTGACAGAAAGTATCCCGCCACCATCGCCATGAAGGGCAACGCCGCGAACCAGTGCTTCACACCGCCGAAAACCGGCGTGCTTGGCAGTGCGATAAGCACGAACGGAAAGGCAATGTTCAGCAGCAGGAGCGCCCCCGTCGCGGCGTCGTCCGCTCGTCCCGCGCCACCCTCCGACAGAGCAACCTGCCCCCGCACCATCGCCATCCATCGCTCTCGGCCCCACACCAACATCAGCGTCAACATGCCAACCAGCATCGATGCCAGAATCACAATCGGCGTCGTCACACCCGTCAGCACAAACGGGTAGGCGACAGGGAACGGAGGTTCCCACAGCCCGCGCCCGAAGTAGTCCACGAAGTAGTGCTCATGCTTGAGGTGGAACTGGAAGTAGAACGACAGCCGGTCGAAGGTCTCGTACCAGTGTAACGGCCAACCTGCGTGCAGAAGCAGCGGCCCGAGCAGCGCCATGCCGACCAGCGCCAGCGGAATCCTCGGGCGCCGAAGGCTCGCTCCGCCCGTCGAAATCGCACGGCTCACCCCGAGCCAACCCGCGTGTGCCACAAACAGCATCGGCAGGAAAAACGCATTCAGCTTCACCGTCAGAGCGATGCCCCAGAGCAGCCCCGTAATCCACGCCCAGCGCCCGTCGCTAAGAGACCGCCAGTAGGCATAGACCACAAGCACCCACATCGCCGTGATCGGAACGTCGAAGCAGGCCAAGTGCGAATGAAAGAACACATGCGGCATCACGCCGAGCGTGAACGCTGCGAGCCATCCGCTTGAGCGCCCGAACAGCTCGGTCGCAAACTTCCAGGTCGTGCCGACCAGCATGCCCGCGAAGGCCATCGCCGGCAGCCGGAATGCCAGCGCTGGCCCCAGCCATCCCAGCGTCTTGTGCAGCAACAACCACGACAGCCCGAACAGCATCTTCAGCAGCACGGGATGCTCCGGATTGTAGCCCCAGTGCTTGTCGATCGAGGCCTGCGCGAAACTCCGCGCCCAAGCCCCTTCCATCGTGTTTTGCCACAACTCCGAGAACCAGCCTGCGTAGTCAGCCCCGGCTTTGAAGTAGAAGCTCTCGTCCCGCGTGAAACCCATGCCGTCTGTCAGCGCCAGCAGCACCGTGTAGCACAGCGCGATCGCAATCGCCGTCCACACATCGCCCCAGCTCCGCTGCCGACGCGGCAACGAACTCCAGCGCGACCACATGCTCTCTCGCTCTGCGTCCATCCGACCTCGCTCGACTCCCCTCCCCGTAGCACGCCCCCTCAACCCTTGCTAGGCTGCCGGCCCCGCTAGGCTGGCCGCATGAACCTCCACCACCACCCCTTCACACTCCGTCAGCTTCAGTATGTCGTGGCCGTCGCCGAGCGAGCCTCCTTCCGACGAGCTGCCCAAGACTGCGGCGTCTCGCAGCCCTCACTCTCCGCCCAGATCGCCCAGGTCGAAGCGGCACTCCAGCTCCAAATCTTCGACCGCACCCACCGCCGCGTCACCGTCATCCCCGGCGCCGTCGAATGGGTCGAACAAGCCCGGCGACTCCTCCAATCTGCAGAGACCCTCGGAGACATCGCGGCCCAGCTCCGCAACCCCTTCGCCGGAACCCTCCGCATCGGCGCCATTCCCACCATCGCCCCCTACTTCCTCCCCGAAGTCGCCTCGCCCCTGCGAGCGGCCTTCCCGGCCATCCGGTTCGTCTGGTTCGAAGACAAAACCGCGACCCTCCTCGGACAGCTCGAGCGTCGCGAACTCGACGCCGCCATCCTCGCCGGCGACCCAGGACTCCCTTCCTTCGACGCCGCCCCCATCGGCCACGACCCATTCCTCCTCGCCGCGCTCCCGGACCACCCCCTCCTCACCGCAGCCGAAGAGCCCACCGCTGCCAACCTCGCCGACCAGGAACTCTTCCTCCTCTCCGACGGCCACTGCTTCCGAGACCAGGTCTTCGCCTTCTGCAACCGCTCCGGTCGCAGCGAATCCCCCTGGCACGCAACCAGCCTCGCCACCCTCATCCAGATGACCGCCTCCAGCCACGGCGTCACCCTCATCCCGGCCCTTGCCGCCGCCGTCGAAAACCGACGCAGCACCCTCGCCCTCCGCCCGTTCCAGCAGCCACATCCCTCCAGACCCATCCTCCTCGTCTGGCGCCGCGATGCCGCCAACGCCGTCGCCCTGCGCGCCATGGCCCACCTCATGTCCGGCATCCTCGACACCCTCCAGGCTGCCCCCCTGCCCTAGACAGAACGCCGGAGGTTTGCGCTACCCTCCCCCACAGCCTACACTGCCTTGCCGTCACAACCAGCGAGCGCATGGCCTCTACAAACGACATCAAGAAGCAGATCCGCGAACGCCTCGATGCCGAGAAGGGAACCCTCTACGGCGAGGGCCACCTCCGGGTCGCGCTCCTCTATCCGAGCCCCTACCGCGCCGGCATGAGCAGCCTCGGCTATCAGCTCATCTACCGCCTCATCAACGAGCGGCCAGGAACCGTCGCCGAGCGCGCCTTCCTGCCCGACACACCCGCAGACCATCGAACCTCGCGCACCCCGCTCCTCACCTACGAGTCGCTCTCGCCGGTCGGGGGCTTCGACATCGTCGCCATCTCGCTCGCCTATGAACTCGAAGTCACCGGGCTCCTCGAGTGTTTCGACCTCGCCGGCATCCCCCTCTACGCCCGCGACCGCAAACCCCATCACCCGCTCATCATCCTCGGCGGGCCTCTCACCTTCTCGAATCCGCTCCCCGTTGGCCCCTTCTGCGACGCCATCGTCATGGGAGAGGGCGAAGAGATCATCCCCCAGCTGCTCGACCTTTACGAAGGCGCCACCTCCCGCACCGACTTCTACCAGCGCGCGGCCGCCATCCCCGGCGTCTTCGTGCCGGTCATCCACGGCGAGCGACTCATCCCCACCGCGGCGGCCGACAATGCCAAGCTCCCCGCCGTCGGCCAGATCCGAACCCCAAACACCGAACTCGCCAACATGCACCTGGTCGAGTCCGAGCGTGGCTGCCACCGCAAGTGCACCTTCTGCGTCATGCGCCGCTCCACCAACGGCGGAATGCGCCTCGCGACCCCCGACGCCATCGTCGGCAGCATCCCCGAAGACGCCACCCGCGTCGGCCTCGTCGGCGCCGCCGTCAGCGACCACCCCAAGCTCGTCGAGATTGTCGGGCGCATCGTCGGCTCAGGGCGGGAACTCGGCCTCTCCAGCCTCCGCGCAGACCGGCTCACCCCAGAACTCATGACGCTTCTCCAGCAGGGCGGCTACCGCACCCTCACCGTCGCCGCAGACGGCTGCTCCGAGCGCATGCGCAAAATCCTCCAGAAGGAGATCCGCGAGTCCCACCTCGAGCGCGCAGCCCACTACGCCGCCGAGTACAAGATGCGCTACCTCAAACTCTACCTCATGATCGGCGCCCCGGGCGAGACCCGAGAAGACATCGAAGAGCTCGTCGCCTTCTCCAAAGACCTCTCCCGCATCTGCAACGTCGCGCTCGGCATCGCCCCCTTCGTCGCCAAGCGGAACACCCCGCTCGACAGGCAGCCCTTCGCCGGAATCAAACCGGTCGAACAGATCCTCGACTACCTCCAGACCTCGCTCCGCGGCCATGTCGACGTCCGTGCCACCTCCGCCCGCTGGGCCTGGGTCGAGTATGTGATGGCACAGGGCGGCTTCGATATGGCCGATGTTGCCGTCGAGGCCTGGAAAAACGGCGGCTCCTTCGCCGCCTGGAAGAAGGCCATCCAGAACCACGCCCGGTCCGAGCAGCCCGACGATACCGCCCTCCGGCTCGGCCTCCCCACCGGCCGCTTCGCAGGCGAAGTGCACCCCGCGGAATTCCTCCCATGAAACTCAACGAAGAGAAGGGCAAAGAGCCCTTCATCCCAGAGCGCGTCGCACGCAGCATCATCCGCGTCCCCATGAAGACACGGACCATACCGCCCGCCACCCGGACCAACTGCTATCTCATCCACGACGGCGGCGGCTGGCTTGTCGTCGACTTCGGCTCGCCCGATGGAAGCGCCTTCTCCATGCTCGACGAGGCCGTCGAGGAGTTCTGCAAGGGATGGAAGAACATCCACGGACTCCTCCTCACCCATCACCACGACGACCACACAGGCGGCCTGGCCAACTGGCTCTCACGCTTCAAAGAGCCCATCCTCGCCCACCCAAAGACCATCGCCCAGCTCGGGCGCCGGCTCCCAGCTTCGCGCGCCTTCCCTCTTGCCGATCTCGACCGGCTCGGAAACCTCGAGGTCTTCCACACCCCGGGCCACGCCTCCGGCCACATCGTTGTCTCCTCCGGCGAGGGTGACCTCCTCTGCGGAGACCTGATTGCCGGATTGGGAACCATCGTCATCGATCCGCCCGACGGCTCCATGGGCGACTACCTCGCCTCCCTAGCCCGCATCGAGGCCCGAAACTTCGACCGCGGACTCCCCGGACATGGCCCCGCCGCCCCGGGCCTCTCGCTCCGCATCCGCTCCTACCGGCAGCACCGCATGGCCCGCGACGAGAAGGTCCTTGCCGCGCTCGCCTCGTTTGCGGCGCCAGCCACCCTGATTGAAGTGACCGAGCGCGCCTACGACGACGTCGCCCCCGCACTCCACCCCGTCGCCTCCCGCAGCGCGCTGGCCCACCTCCTCTGGGCCGTGGAGCGCGGCCTCGCCGCCCGCGACGAAGACGGCCGATACCGCGCCATCTGACGCCGGCAACAGCTCCCGTTTGACACCACCTGCGCCGTGCCTAAGACCACGGCCCCAAACCAGGTTCGCAGCGCCATCTACAGGCCTGCGAGTGTACGGAGCCTACGATGTCCAAGCAGATCCTCTTCGATGATTCCGCCCGCATCCGCATCCTCGCCGGCGTCGATGCCCTCGCAGATGCCGTCGTCGTGACGCTCGGTCCCAAGGGCCGCAATGTCATCATCGACAAGAGCTACGGCAGCCCGCTCGTTACCAAAGACGGCGTCTCGGTCGCCAAAGAGATCGAACTCGAAGACAAGTTCGAGAACATGGGCGCCCAGAT
>CAIWGR010000252.1 GCA_903912275.1 uncultured delta proteobacterium | reverse complement strand
GGGCCGCACCACCGGCACGCCGATCGCCTTCGAGGTGGCCAACGAGGATGCCAAGAGCGAGCACTACGAGGCGCTGCGCGACCTCTACCGCCCGTCGCACGCAGACTTCACCTACGAGGCCAAGTATGGGCTGCGGGACCACCGTGGCGGCGGACGCGCGAGCGCCCGCGAGACCGTGGCACGGGTGGTGGCCGGAACCATCGCGGAGCAGCTCCTCCGCGAGCAGTTCGGTGTGGAGATCGTCGCCTGGGTGAGCAGCGTCGCGAACATCAGCAGCAGCGTCGACGCAGACAGTGTGACCCGCGCAGAGGTCGACCGCTCCGCTGTGCGCTGCCCCGATCTCGCCGCTGCGGCAGCCATGGAGGCCGAGATCGTCGCGGCCAGGAGCGAAGGCGACACCGTCGGCGGCACCATCAGCTGCGTGGCGCGCGGCGTTCCCGCCGGCTGGGGCGAACCGATCTTCGGAAAGCTCGAGGCAGAGCTGGCGCGGGCGATGCTCTCGCTGCCGGCCTGCAAAGGGTTCGAGTCGGGCAGCGGCTTCGACGGCGCCCGCATGCGGGGCTCGGCCCACAACGACCCCTTCGTCCGCGACGGCGACCGGATCACCACAACGACCAACCATGCGGGCGGCATCCAGGGCGGCATCAGCAACGGCGCCCCGGTGATCTTCCGCGCCGCCTTCAAGCCGGTCGCCACCCACTTCCAGCCGCAACAGACAGTCACCCGCGACGGCCAGGCCACCACCTTCGCCGCCACGGGCCGTCACGACCCCTGCGTCTTGCCCCGCGCCGTTCCCATGGTCGAGGCCATGGCGGCCCTCACCTTGCTCGATGCGGCACTGCTCCAGCGGGCGCGAACCGGTCGCTGAAGGCCGCCTCGATGAGGTGGTTCGAAACCGAATGAACGCTCATTCAGCGTTGACCCCTCCGCCCGCTTCGGCTAACTGCGCGGCAGGTTTTCTGCTCGGATTTTCATGCGCGACAAGAACCCAGAAAAGCGCATCCGCATCCTCGATGCAGCCCTGAAGGTCTTCGCGACCCGCGGCTTCTACAACGCCAAGGTCTCGGAGGTCGCCAAAGAGGCCGGCGTCGCAGACGGCACCATCTATCTCTACTTCGAGAGCAAAGATGCCCTCCTCATCGCCCTCTTCGAAGACCGCATGCAGCGGCTCATCGCCCGGGCCAACGATGAGATCGCCCGCACCGAGGGCACCGTCCTCGACAAGATCCGGCAGGCCATCGCCCTCCACCTGAGCCTCGTCCTCGACGACCCCGACCTCGCCGAGTTCATCACGGTCGAGCTCCGCCAGTCGGGCAAGTTCGTCAAAGAGTACGACAACCCCAAGTTCACGGAATATCTCCGCATCTTCCGCGATCTTGTCCTCGCCGGCCAAGAGCAGGGGCTCATCCGACGCACCGTCGATGCCCGACTCGTGGTCCGCGCCATCTTCGGCGCGCTCGACGAGCTCCTCCTCACACTCAGCCTTACCCACCGCAACCGCTCGGTCGACCTCAACGCGACCGTGGATGGCCTCTGCGACATCTTCTTCGACGGCATCCGGGCCCGCCCGGCCCACTGACACCCATCACCATCAAAGCGCCGCATCAGCGGCCAGTTTCCGGAGGTTCCCTGTGAAGATTCTCGCCACTGTAAAGCGTGTGTTCGACACCGACGGCAAGCCCAAGCTCACCGCCGATGCCAAGCTCGACGCCTCGTCCATCGACTGCAAGCTCAACCCCTTTGACGAGTATGGCGTCGAAGAGGCCGTCCGTCTCCAGGAGAAGGGGATCGCCACCGAGGTGGTCATCTGCTGCGTCGGCCCCGAAGAGGCCCAGAAGGAGATGCGCACCGCACTCGCCATGGGCGGCGATCGCGGCCTGCTCGTGAAGGTCGACGACACCGAGTCGCTCGACACCCTTGCCATCGCCAAGATCCTCGCGGCCGTCGTCAAGAAGGAGAAGCCCGACCTTGTCATCCTCGGCAAGCTCTCCACCGACTCCGAGAACAACCAGGTGGGCCAGATGCTCGCCGAGCTGACCGGCCTCCCGCAGGCCACCTTCGCCTTCAAGCTCACCCCCGATGCGGGCGGCTGGGCCATCGTCGGCCGCGAGGTCGACGGCGGTACCTCCGATGTCAAGGTCAAGCTCCCCGCCGTCGTCACGGCCGACCTTCGCCTCAACGAGCCTCGCTACGCCTCGCTCCCCGGCATCATGAAGGCCAAGAAGAAGCCCCTCGAGATCACCACGCCCGAGGCGCTCGGCGTCTCTGCGAAGCCGGCCATCGTGGGCCTTGGCTACGAGCTCCCGCCCGCCCGCAAGGCCGGCATCAAGGTGGCCTCGGTCGCCGAGCTCGTCGACAAGCTCAAGAACGAAGCCAAGGTCATCTCGTAACTCCTCCTTTCACCTCACACTTCGATTCTTTGGAGACACCATGAGCAACATTCTCGTCGTTGCAGAGCACCTCGAAGGCAAGCTCCGCAAAGCCACCCTCCCCACCATCGGTTTCGCCAAGAAGGCGCAGGCCCTCACCGGCGGAAAGATCATCGGCCTCGTGCTCGGTCACAACGCAGCCTCCGTGGCAGCTGAGCTCGCCACCGCCGGCGTCGACGAGGTCATCCACGTCGACAGCCCCATCTACGCCAACTACCTCGCCGAGGCCTACGCGCCCGCCGTGGCCGAGATCGCCAAGGTCAAAGGCGCCTCGATCGTCGCGGCCCCCGCCTCGACCACGGGCAAGGACTTCCTCCCCCGCGCCGCCGCCCGCATGGACGCCGGCATGATCTCCGACGCCATCGAGGTCTTCTCCCACAACGGCGCCGTGGCCTACAAGCGGCCCGT
>CAIWGR010000251.1 GCA_903912275.1 uncultured delta proteobacterium | reverse complement strand
TCGCCCGCAGCTCGCCCGACGGCCTCCGTACCCTCGTCGACGGCTGGGTCCGCGACGACGCCTTCGAGGTCGCCGCCAAAGACCTCTTCGACGTCGCCCTCCGCACCCAGCTCCAGGGCTCCGTGCTCGACATCCTCGACGGCTCGCAGCGCTTCCCCTCCGGCAAGCTCAACGCCGCCATCGCCGCCTCGCCCGCCGAGACCGCCTGGGGCGTCGTCGCCCGCAACGAGCCGCTCCCCAACCTCGCCACCACCCGCAAGTTCGTCGTCAGCACGGCCGAGCTCGTCATCCTCGCCTGGTTCGAGACGCTCGCCGCAGAGCGGCAGCTCTCCCACACCGTCACGCTCTCCGGAGCCACGCCGCCCTCCGACGCCCAGGCCGCCTCCGACCGGCGCTGGACCTTCGCTCCCCCTGCCGGCCGCGCCTGCGTGATCAACACCAGCCCCTCCGGCGGCGGCTACCTCGTGAGCAGCACCGCGCTGCTCCCCATGCTCTTCGGCCGCATCCCCTGCCGCGACGCCAACTCCTACGACCTCGCCGCGCCTGTCATCCGCCCCGAGGACTACACCGACTTCCGCACCGTGCAGCTCGTCCCCGGCCAGGCCGTCACCCCCTTCTACGACGTTGCCACCCTGCGCACCGCGCAGACCATCGGCGTCCGCGTCCCCCGCGTCGGCTTCTTCTCCACGCTCGGCTTCCGCATCAACTGGCGCACCAACGTCGACAATGACTTCCGCGTCACCACCCACCAGGCCCTCATCGGAGCGCTTGGCGCCGGCCTCGCCGCCGGCGACGCCACCGAGGCCACCAGCGAAGCCGGACTCGACGTCGCACACACCAACGCCAGCACCGACTGCTACGCCTGCCACCGCCTCATCGACCCCATGCGGCTCTACTTCTCCACCGCCATGACCACCGCGCAGTTCCCGCGCGAGTCCGGCCCCTCGCTGCAGCCCAGCTTCGCCTTCCTCGGCGTGCAGTCCGAGGCCGAGGGGCTCGACGGCTTCGCGGAGACCCTTGCTGAGCACCCCCGCTTCGCCACCGCCTGGACCCAGCATGTCTGCGCCTGGGCCAACGGCACCGCCTGCGACGAGGCAGACCCCGAGTTCCAGCGCATCGCCACCGTCTTCCGCGAGCGCGGCTACCAGTTTCGTGTCCTTGTGACCGAGGTCATGACCTCGCCCCTCACCACCGGCCTCGCCCCCACGCTCCAGGCCGACGGCCGCCCCTTTGGCATCGCCATCGCCCGCCAGCAGACCTTCTGCCACCTCCTCGAACAGCGCCTCGCTACCGACGTCTGCGCCGCCTCCGGCGTCTCCGCAGCGCTCGGCCTCATCCCCGCAGACTCCTTCGTGCGCGGCGCCGCGGCCCCCCTCATCACCGTCGACCCCAACCTCTTCCAGTTCGCCGCCGCCGAGGCCTTCTGCCGCACCGTTGCAACCCTGCCGGCCATCGTCTCTACCTCCTCGTCGGCCCTCTTCCCCGCCGACGACTCGGCGGTCGCCCTCTCCCGCATCGTCGAGAAGCTCATGGGGCTGCCGCCCTCTCATCCGCGCCACCGCGCTGCCGTCAGCGCCCTTTTCGGCCACTACGCCGCCGCGCGTGATGCCGGCGCCACCACCATCACCGCCCTCCAGTCGGCCTTCGTCATGGGCTGCGTCTCTCCCGATGTTCTTGGAGTCGGACTGTGAAGCCAAACACCGCCATGGACCGCCGCGCCTTCCTCCGCCGTGTTGGCCTCGTTGCGGCCGCAACCGGTCTTCCGCCGCAGTTCCTGCTCACGCCCTCCATCGCCAACGCCGGGGCCCTCGACGCAGAGGCCACCTTCCTGCTCCTCTCCATCTCCTCCGATGGAGACCCGCTCAACGCCAACCTGCCGGGCTCCTACGTCCCGGACGCGATGAACAACCCGCTGCTGCCCGCCACCGAAGTGAGCGTCGGCAGCCAGCGCTGGCTCGCAGGGAGCCCCTGGGCCGACGCCTCGCTCGACCGCTTTCGCAGCCGCACCTGCTTCTTCCACCATGTCTGCCATACCGCCGCCCATACTGAGATGGCGGCGGTCCTCGGCCTCCACGGCGCTGTCGCCTCCTCCAACGGACGGGGCTTCGAGCAGCTCCCCTCCATGATTGCCCAAGAGAACGCCGCCGCGCTCGGCACGCTGCAGCAGGAGCCCATCGCGCTCGGCCCTGAGCGGCTCACCTTCGGCTCCCGACCACTGCCATCGATCCGCCCGCAAGAGGTCGCCGCGCTCTTCCTCGGCAACCCCGCCGGCGGCCAGGCGGCCTCGCTCGAGTCGCTCGCAGAGCTCCGCGACGCAGCCCTGAACGACCTCTACCGCCGCGAAGACTTTGGCGCGCCGCAGCGGGCCTTCCTCGACCGCTACGCGCAGTCGCGCAACACAGCCCGCGATATCGGCCTGCAGATCCGCGCCGCGCTCTCCGGCCTCGCAGCGCCCGGCTCCGACGACGCCGACGGGCCGCGCGATCAGATCCTCACCGCGCTTGCCCTCTTCCGCCTCCGTCTCACCCCCGTCGTCTCCATCAAGATCCCCTTCGGCGGCGACAACCATGATGACGACGGACTGGCGCACGAGGCCGAGCAGACCACCGCCGGTGCGGCCCACCTCGCCTTCCTCGACGAGCAGCTCCACAGCGGCCCCGACCCGCTCGCTGCGAAGGTCACCTTCGCCAACCTCAACACCTTCGGCCGCTCGCTCTACAACTCACCGGACGGGCGCGCTCACAACGGCGACCACCATGTCATGATGATCAGCGGCCCGGCGGTCCGAGGCTGTGTTGTCGGTGGCGTGCAGCGCCAGGACGGGGACTTCTCCGCGCTCCCCATCAACAGCATCACGGGCGCGGGCGGCGAGAGCGACGCCGACATCGAGGTGGGCGATACCATGGCCGCTGCCGGCCACACCCTCGCCGCCGCCTGTGGCGTCCCAGAGGTCCGCCGCGTGCAGCGCATCCGCGCCGGCTTTGCCGTCTTCGACGCGACGCTCTGACAGCTCCGAATGGCGGGGCCAAAAGGGTGCGTCGACGAAACGAGTCGTGTATCCTCTGCGCTGAAACTGGCCTCTTGCGGAGTTCGTCGCATGCGTATCGTCTCGACCCTGACCCTCGCCCTGCTCGTCGCAACCGCAGGGCTCCTCAGCGCCTGCGGCACCGAGAGCCTCACCGCAGCCAGCGCCTGCGTCATCGACAACGACTGCGAACGGGGCCAGGCCTGCGTCGACGGTATCTGCACCGCCAGCAGCGCCCTTGCCGACGCATCCGGCTCGGGTGACGCCACCGAGACAGACACCGCCACGGGCAGCGGCGCCGACACCACGCCGGTGGACACCACGCCGGTTGAAGATACCACGCCCGTCGATTCAGGCAGCGGCGCCGACACGGCCGTCGATACGACGGTCGAAGACACCACGCCCATCGACACCACCCCGGCTGAGCCCACCTGGAC
>CAIWGR010000250.1 GCA_903912275.1 uncultured delta proteobacterium | reverse complement strand
GGCTGCTCCATCGCTACCGCCTCGCACAGCGGTGGGTGCTGCTCGCGGCCAGCGTGGGCTTCTATGCGGCCATCGCGCCGGCAGCCGTGCCGGTCATGGCCGTGGCGACCACCGCCAACTTCCTGCTCGGCGAGCGGCTTGGGCCCGACCGGCCTACGACACGGCGCTGGCTCTTCCTGGGCATTGGCCTCAACCTCGGCCTGCTCGGACTCTACAAGTACTACAACTTCTTCCGCGACACCGTGGATGGCGTCTGGAGCCTCTCCGGCGGCACATCCGACCTCCCTGTCCTCGACATCGTCTTGCCGGTCGGCCTCTCCTTCAGCTGCTTTCAGGCCATCAGCTACCTCGTCGATACCCACCGCGGCACCAGCCCTCGGGCCAAGAACCTGCTCGACTTCGCCCTCTTCCAGATGCTCTTCTTCCAGCTGGTCATGGGCCCCATCTGCCGGTCGTCGCAGCTGCTTCCGCAGATTGAGGCAGAGAGCGCCGCGCTGCCCGAGGCGCCGGGGCGCGCCTTCGGTCTCATCGCAAGCGGACTGTTCAAGCGCATGGTGCTCGCCGCAGCACTCTCCACCCACGGTGTCTCCGACGCCTTCCTCGCGCCCGACAACTACAGCGCATCGGGGCTCTGGCTCATCATGCTCGGCTACACGGTGCAGCTCTACTGCGACTTCTCCGGCTACACCGACCTCATGCGCGGCATCGCCCTTCTCTTCGGGTTCGAGGTCCCCGAGAACTTCCGCAATCCCTACGCGGCGACCTCGGTCACCGAATTCTGGAAGCGATGGCACATGTCCTTCTCCCGCTGGCTTCGTGAGTACATCTACTTCCCGCTCGGGGGCTCCCGAGACGGGCGCATCGGGCAGTATCAGAACCTCATCATCACCATGTTGGTCTGCGGCCTCTGGCACGGCGCGGCCTGGGGCTTCATCATCTGGGGTGGCCTGCACGGCATCGCGCTGGTGGTGCACAAGCAGTTCACCCTCTGGCGGGCGGCACGCGGTGGCACCAAGGCGCCGGCCACGCTGGGTGGCCGGATTGCCGGCTGGTCGCTAACGCTGCTTTTTGTCTGCCTCACCCGCATCTTCTTTGCCTCGCCCGACCTCGACAGCGCCCTCGCCTACTTCGAGCGGCTCGCTGACTGGCAGGCGGAGGGGCTGGGAGCCGACCGCATCCTGCTGCTCGGCACGGCGCTGGGGCTGGCATGGAACTTCGCCGGCGACCAGCTGCTGGGCGGTTATGAACGGCTGACGCAGCAGCGACCTATCTGGATGCAGGTGGCCATCTTTGCCGCGGTGCTGCTGCTGCTCACGCTCATCCGCCCCGGGGCCGAGAGCCCCAGCGCCTACTTCGGGTTCTGATGGCAAACCGGTTCACACCTCGCTCGGTTGTGCTGTCGGCGCTCGCCACGGGCGCGCTGCTCCTGGCGGTTCATGGCGCATCGCTCAAGCGCGAGGCAGCATTGTCCGGCGAGACCTTCCTGCTCGCACCGGTGGTCGCGCCTGCGGCCTGGCTGGCAGAGGCTACAGGGCTGGACGAGGCGCTCCACCACTGGGGCACCATGCGCGACCGCTGGTACGACGCGCTCGGCAGCGAGCCGCCGCCGCTCGTGGAAGAGCCCGAAGCGCCCGGCGCGGATGAACCGGAAGCACCGGAGGGGAGCAGCGACGGAAGTGGCGTGGGGGCGAAGGTGGAGCTGCTTCCCAGCGGGCCTGCTGGCAACACGAGCTCGAAGCGGACCGGCGCATCGCGAAAGGGTGGTGACGAGGTGGCCGAGGCGACCGAGGTTGCGCCCATGCATCCCGACTCGCCGGAGCGAGATGCGCTCCTCGCACAGGGGGGCGGCGGCACGACCCATCGCGGAGCAGACCCGGCTGCACCGGTCATTCGCAGGGTGCTCATCATCGGGGCCTCTTCCATCGAGGGGGCGCTCGGCATCGAGCTCGAGCGGAGGCTGGAGCACATCCCCGGCGTGACGGTACTCCGCTGGGGGCGCCACTCGACGGGGCTCGCCCGCCTCGACTACTTCGACTGGCTCGAGAAGGCGCGGACCCTCACCGCCACCTTCCACCCCGACCTCGTGCTCGCGCAGCTCGGCGGCAACGACGGACAGGCCATCACCCGGCCGTCCGGAGGCGTCGTCGCGGCCATCCACAGCAGCAACTGGGAGAACCGTTACGAGACCCGCATGCGCGAGTTCGTACAGGTGCTCTCCAAGCAGGGTGCCAGACTCGTCTACCTCGGCATGCCCATCCCGCGCGACGAGCTCATGCGGCGACGCATGGCGGTCGCCAACCGCGCCAGCAGGGCTGCGGTAGAGGCAGGCGGCGAGCGCTATCTCTCGACCTGGGAGTTTACCGCGAGCCCAACGGGGGACTATCTCACCAAGATGATGATTGGCGACCGCGAACGAGGACTCCGAGCGCCCGACGGCTTCCACCTGTCGACGGTGGGGTCAGGCTATGTTGCAGGCCGGATCATCGGCTACCTGCGCGCCGGCTTTACCCTGCCCGACGAGGAGCAGGCGCTGTCCGCGGAAGAGAGCGGGCAGCCCCTGGGTGAACTCGCCCCGAACGCGCCCACTCCGGCCGCACCAGCCGCACGGCCAACCGCACCGAGCGCCCCTTCCGCACGCACAACCATCGTTGCCGAACCCGTCGCGCCCGAACCCGTCGCGCCCGAACCTATCGCAGAGCCTACGCAGCTCGTCCCAGCCACCGTCGCAGCGCCTGTGCCCGCGCTCCTGGACCCTGCGGATGAGGCCGTTCCCGCACCCGCCGCGGAGCCTGAACCGGTCGCGCCTGAACCTCTCCCGCCCGAACCCGCCACAGCGCCAGCGCCGGCACCAGAGGCCTCGGGTGGCCCCTAGGCCGCAGGAGGCGCGGCGGCGCAAGGGCTGGCGGTGGGGAGCCGTGGCCCTCTGCACCCTCCTCTGCGTGCGATGCATCGCGACCGGGCAGCTCCTCGAGGCAGAAACACTCAGCGAGGCGCGGCAGTCAGGCCTTGCGCCCGGTAGGCGGCTCGACCGCCAACCCGCTCCGCTGCCGACCGACTGCCGATTGCCTTGGCTGCTGACAGAGGAGGAGAGCTCCACGCTCAACCTGCAGGAGGGCTGCAAGAGCGAGCCCGGCCTTCGCTGGTTCCCCCGCGGTGGGCCGCGGGGCATCGCATGGGACACGGCCCGCGGCTTTGCCACCTACCGGCCCGACTGGCTCGAGGGCGGAGATGCCGGCATGACCCGCGAGGTGGAACTGGAGGGCTGGCGCGATGGCAGGTTGGTTCGGCGCGCCGCTGTGGAGCTCCGCATCGACGACGCGGTGGCGCCGGCGCAGCCGGTCTGCGTGGAGACCGAGGGGACGGAGCAGCTCCGCACGTTTGAGTGCCTGCTCACGACCGACAGCTTCCTCGACGCTCCGTCCAAGGTGGGGCGCGAGATGCGTTCGCTCGTAACGGTTCCGCGCGCTGCCTCGAAGCCCGCGAGCCTTCCCGTCAGGCTCTGGCTGCACGGGCTCGGCGGGCGGCCCAACAGCGCCTCTGCCGGCAGCATCGGCATCGCGCCGCACGACCCCGACAACACCTACTGGTGGGGCTACGGCGAACCCGACGGCAGCAACACGGCCATGACCCGGGTGCCCGACTACACGCTCCGTCAGTCGCTCGTCGTCGTGGCCTGGACGCTCGCCCACTTCGCCGAGGCAGACCCGAACCGGCTCTCGGTGCAGGGCTCCTCGATGGGGGGCGCGGGCGCGTTGCAGGCCTCCACCCGCTACGCCCGTCACTTCGCCTGGGCCGACGCCGCGCTAGGGCAGCACATCCCGCGCAACCACCGGCCGGCACGCATTCGGACGCTGTCGAAGTTCTACGGCCCGCCCGGCCCGCTCGCGCTCGATGCAGACGAGTTCTCCATCTGGGACGACCTCGATGTGACCCGCCAATTTCTACTCCACCCCGAGAGCCGTGAGCCCTTCGTGACCACGCGCCACGGCAAGGACGACACGACCATCAACTTCGGGGCGGCCGTGCAGCCGTCGCCCGCGACAGGGCTATCCTTCTATGGCGCGCTCGCGGCGCTCCGGGTCGGCCACACCGCCGTCTGGGACGAGGGTGGGCATGGGGTGAGCGACCCGCTGCTCCCGACGCACTGGTGGGGGCCGAGCTGGGACCTGACCACCGACGGCACTTCGCGCGTTGCCCTCAACCTCGCCCATGTGGCCTTCACGAAGGCGTCGCACGACCCCGACCCCGGCTCCATGGTCAGCCGCGATGGCGCTGTTTGGGACCCGGAAGCCGGCTTTGCGGGCAATGTGAAGGTGGCAGGCGACACCCACTGGGGCGGCGCGATCGCGGGAGTGCTGAACCGGGGGCTCCGCTGGAAGAGCTCGGAGATCGTCGATGAGGTCGAGCGATTTTCGGTGCCCCTCCGTCTCCTCGACGGCGATGGCGGAGCCTCGCCAGGTGCGGGCTACCCCTGCCTCGGCAAGCGGCTCTGCGCCGCGCTGCCGGTGCGGGTCGATGTGACGCTGCGCCGCACCCAGGCCTTCCGGTTTTCGGCCAACGAGCCCTTCGTTTGGCGTTCCGGTCAACGGTCGGGCGAGGGGCGCGCGAACGCATTTGGCGAGGTCACGGTCGCTGGCGTCGAGGTGACGACCCAGTGGCGCCCCATCCTCTTCCGGCGGGTCTGGCCGCACGAAAGCACCGCGGCGTTGCTCAAGGATGGCTGGGAGAAGTAGGTCCGAGGAAGGCGCGTTGGTGTGACTGTGGTGTGAGCGCACGCGCTGGCCACGACGCGCGCACGAAGCCTGCCCTACTTCATCTTGCTCGCGCCGATGGCGAGCGCGCGGAAGATGAAGTGGCCAATGAAGCCGAGTCCCGCGACAAAGGCGATGACATGCCAGGCGACCGCCAGAATGGCGATACCCACCACAGCGATGCCGATGATCGCGAAGACATTGGTCTCCCCCGAGGAAGAGCTCGACGATGTCGTGGGCGCTACATCGGCGCGCGGCGCAGGGGGCTGATAGGAGACGCTGGGCGAGGTCTCCCGATAGGTCACGGGCGTAGGGATGCGACCGTTCAAAGCTGCACCCGTCACCACCGAGAAGGCCTCGTTGATGTCACGCATCTTCGCATTGGCGCGGGCCTTGAGCGAATCGGCAGTGAAGCGGTCCGGATGCCAGACCTGCGCCAGCTGCCGGTGCGATTGACGCGCCTCATCCAGCGAATCACCGCCACGAAGCTCGAGAATGGAAATCGCTTCGGTCAGTGTCATTGTCCCCTCCGGGCCGCCAGCGGCAGGCCAGAAAATTCTCTGTCCGATTGCAGTAGGCGACAGAGGCGCCTCGGCACAAGCCCCACCTAGGGGCCGCCATCGACCGTTGCGCTTCCCACTTCTCCTCGCCACAAGCCCGCACCTCGCCTATCATGCGCCCGCCCTACCCTTCACCTGGAGCATCCCATGAAGCGTCTGTTCTCGCTGCTCGCTCTTCCCCTGCTTGTCGCCGCAGCCCCGGCCTCCGCTGCGGAACTCGTCTACAACTGGAAGACGGGAACGACCGTCGCCTACCACTACCAGGACGAGACCGCGATCAGCATGGTGCTCCCGAACCTCGGCGCCATGCCCGGCATGGGCGGCATGGGCGGCATGTTCGGAGGCATGGGCGGCATGCCCGATATCGGTGCGGGCGGCGGTCTGCAGAGTCGCCTGAAGGTCAGCTCCGACTTCACGCAGAAGGTGGGGCGGGTCTTCCCGGACGGCAGCGCAGAGGTCACCTTTGAGGTCACCAGCCTGCAGGTCGAGCAAGATGGTCGCTCGCTCGGCACGCTCACCAGCTTTCCCGCAGAGGCGCGGACGCTGAAGGGCCGGATGGACCGCAAAGGGCACCTGCTGCTCGAACAGCAGCTGAAGGTCTACATGGTCGACAACAAGGTTGTTATCGGCCTGCAGGCCGGCGGTTCTGGCGCTTCTGCGACGGTGGAGGCTGGCGAGGGCGACGAGCGGGTTTCTGTGAAGGTCTTCGCCGGTGTCGACCCCAAGACGGGACAGGTGACGGCCTCGGCAACGATGCAGACCGCGCCTGCGAAGGGCGAGGCCCAGGTCACTGGCGAGACACCCTCGGTCGAGGCGCTGCCGGTCGGACTTCTCGACATGCTCGTGCTCCCTGACGGCGACTTCCGCCCGGGCTCCGTCACGGAGGTCAAGCACCCCTTTGGCACCCTCTCCTGCACGGCCGAGTCGTTCGATGCGGGCATCGCGAAGATGCGGGTGAAGTCGACCGCGGCGGTGAACACCCGACAGGTTGCAGCTCCCGCCGGCAAGCAGGCCTTCACGGTCAGCGGCGAAGATGGCGCTGACGCCTTCGGCATGGAGATGCAGATGGATGTCGTTGGCGAGGCTGGGGGAGACGATGAAGCTCCGCCGATGGCCGGCATGCCGGAGATGAAGACCAACCTCGATGCCGATGTTGCCGGCCAGTTCGACACCGCACGCGGCGCACTCGTGCAGGTCGCTGGCACGGTGAAGATGAACACCGAGGCCGCCGGCATGACCATGAAGACCGACAGCACCTTCTCGCTCCAAGCCAAGTAGAAATCCGGCGCACCACGCGCCGCTCAGGAACCCCATGACCACGCCCGCATTTGCCCAGCCCTTCACTCTCCCCAACGGCCGCGTCGTCAAGAACCGGCTCGCCAAATCGGCCATGAGCGAGGCGCTGGGGACCATCGACAACCACGTGACCGAGGCGCTCGTAGCGCTGTATGGGCGATGGGCCGAGGGCGGCATCGGCCTCAACATCACCGGCAACGTGATGGTCGACCGGCGCGCGCTCGGAGAGCCGAACAATGTGGTTCTGGAAGACGACGCCGACATGGCGCTGCTTCGCGCCTGGGCAGAGGCCGGCACCGCGAACGGCACCGAGCTCTGGATGCAGCTCAACCACCCAGGCAAGCAGTCGCCGAAGGGTCTCAATGCCGAGACGGTTTCTCCGTCGGCGCTAGGCTTTGGCGATGCGCTGACCCCCTTCTTCAACACGCCACGCGAGCTCACCGAGGCCGAGATTGTCGATATCGTTGGCCGCTTCGGACGGAGCGCCGGACTGGCCAAGGCGGCGGGCTTCACCGGGGTGCAGATTCACGGCGCCCACGGCTACCTGGTGAGCCAGTTCCTGTCGGGCCGCCACAACCAGCGGAACGATGGCTGGGGCGGCGATGCCGAGCGGCGCAGGCGGTTTGTGCTGGAGATCTACAAGTCCATCCGCGCCACCACAGGCCACGATTTTTCGGTCGGCATCAAGATGAATTCGGCCGACTTCCAGAAGGGTGGCTTCTCGGAAGAGGAGTCGCTCGATGTAGTGCGCGCGCTGTCGGAGGCCGGCATCGACCTGATCGAGATCTCGGGCGGCACCTACGAGGCCCCGGTGATGGCGGGCGTGACGCGCGAGCCGATGAAGGAGTCGACGATTCGGCGCGAGGCCTACTTCCTGGAGTTCGCGGAGAAGGCGCGCGAGGCGACCAAGACGCCGCTCATGGTGACCGGTGGCTTCCGCTCCGTGGCAGGCATGAGCGCCGCTGTGGAGGGCGGGTCGGTCGACTTCATCGGCATCGCGCGGCTGCTGGCGATTGAGCCCGATGCGCCGCTCCGGCTGCTCGCAGGCCAGGAGCCCCGGGAGGCAGTTCGCCCCATCAAGACGGGCATCGCCGCCATCGACAAGATGGCCCTCCTCGAGGTCGCTTGGTACGCGCGCCAGCTGCGCCGCATGGGCCACGGAGGAGAGCCGAAGCCCCGCGAATCGGCGCTCTGGTCCTTCCTCGCCAGCGTGAGCGAGACGGGTTGGGGTACGATGAAGACGCGGCGGCTCCGCGCCTAGCCGCCTCGCAAAACGGCGGGTGGGCGCATGCGTGGCTGCTAGGCGTTGGGAAGCATGCCTGCGCGGTCGCAGACCTGGCTGGCGAGCCGGTAGAAGAGCGGCCCCTCGCGCCTCGACGCAATCCCTTCGAGCGAGAGTTTCTCGAGCTGCTTGCGGTGGTTGCTGTTGACATAGTGGATCAGCAGCGCACCCTCGGGGAGCGGGTTTGGCAGCCCTTCGAAGAAGCGGAAGCTGTAGGTCGGAGGCTCGAAGTAGAAGGCGGTCGACGGAAGCCGCTCCACCTCGCTCCGGTCGGCCTGCCAGGCCTGGGAGACCAGCGTGGGGCCCAGTGCGAATCGCAGGGTTGGCGAGGCGCTGAGCGCAGCCACCAGCAGGCGGCGGATCCAGGCGCTGCGTGGCTCAGCGCCGAGCACTGCGTTGTTGAGGTTGGGGCCGCTCCAGGCGGCATCGAGCTTGCGGACGAGCCAGCTGCCGGCCAGCGAGCGCCCACCGGCGAGCGACCAGCCTCGGCTCAGCGCGTAGGCTGCCACGTAGGAGAGCGTGGGGCCGACCATCCAAGGCTCGCGGCGACCCTCGACGCGCGCCTCGTCGACCTTCCAGACCTGCTCCTCGCCCACAAAGGCTGCGTGGTGGAGCAGGTGGCGGAAGTCGTTGAGCGCGAGGATGTCGAAGTCCACATAGATACCGCCCCGCTCATAGAGGATGGCATAGCGGAGGAGGTTGCTCTGCGCGATGCGCGCCGAGGCGGGGATGCGCTGGTAGAGCGCCTTGAGCGGCTCCGCGAGTTCGCCCGTCGCATCGAAGACCTTGTCGAGCGCGATGCGATGCAGCGTCACCCGATCGCGGTTCAAGAGCGGCTTGAAATGGGGCGCCGCGACAGGCTCCTCTCCAAACAGGTGGACCTCCACCGTGCAGTCCGGGTCGACCTGCAACAGGCTCTCGACGGCGAGGCGGCAGTAGAGCGGGAATTCCGAACCCGTCCACAGCAACACAAAGCGGTTGGGGATGCGAGCGTCGTTGGGACTGGTCATGTGCGTCTCCCTCGGCGACCTCTGCCACCGAGACCCGGCGACCGACGAGTCGGAAGGGTAGCGCCTTACCCGCGCGACCGTGAATATCCAGAAGCCTGCGCGCGGGGATTGCGACCGTGCTGCGTCACCGTTGTTTCCGCCGTGTGGCACGGTTGGCGAATAACCTGCTATGCGGGGCGTCCCGTGAGCCTCACCATTTCGCATGGACGACCGCTTGATGCACGAACGCCTGGCCCATCTCTCCCGCTCTGCCCTCGCCGCTGTCGTGGCCACGCTCCTGCTCCTCGCGCCTGGCCTGGCGGCCGCCATCGAGGTGGAGCAGCCGGCCATCAGGCAGCTCAGCGCCGCGCAGATTGAGGCGCTCAAGAAGGGCGACACGATCCGGAGCATGGATACCAACATGCCCTTCCGCGGCGAGGTGAACGGCCTCATCCAGGCTCCCGTCGAGGAGCTCGCCGCCATCCTCCGAGACTACCCCAAGCAGACCCAGTGGGCCCCCTCGATGGCCGAGATGCGCCTGCTTCGGCGCGAAGGGGAGTTCGACATCTTGGGTGGCGTCACCGACCTCCCCTGGCCCGTGCCCGACCGTACCTGGAACATGCGGGCATGGGTCGGCTACAAGACCATCGGCGGCAGGCGCGCCTGGGTGAACCTCTTCAAGTACATCCCGGGGTCCGGCAACATGAATGAGAGCGCTGGCTACTGGGTGGTCTCCGCCCTGCCCGACGACCCCACCTGGACCTACTGCCGCTACGTGCTCTACGGCGACCCAGGTATCCCGCTCCCCGACTTCGTCATCCGCTGGGCCTCGCGCACCACCCTGCCGGCCATCATCACCAGCCTGCGCAAGCAGCACGCCAAGGTCTACGGGACGAAGCCGGCGGCTGCGCCCGCCTCAGCGCCGGAGTAGCCTGCCAACCGCCGCAGCTCCGGCAAAGAGCAGCAGCGCAACAGCCGTCTGGCTCGCGCCAACAGGCAGCTCCCAGACGAAGGCTGCGAGATAGCCGCCAAAGCCAGCCACAGCGCCCAGCAGCGCAGCGACCGGCAGCGTGGTGCCGAGGCTACGGCAGACCCTCGAAGCTGCGAGCGCAGGCAGCGTAGAAAAGGCAAAGACGGGCAGCGCGCCGATGGTGCGGGTGGTGACAGAGACCGCGAGCGCCACGGTCGCCAGCAGCAGCACCTTGAGCGCAGCGACGGGGAGGCCGCGCGCAACCGCGCCTTCGGCATCGAAGGAGGCCGCGATAAAGCCGCGGCGGAGCCAGAGATGGAGGCCGAGCAGCAGCGCTGCCGTCACGACCAGCCGCTGAAACTCCTCGGGCGCGACCGCCACGGCGCTGCCGAAGAGGACCGTCTCGATGTCGTGCGCATCGACTGCCACCTTGGAACCAACGAGGATCGCACCCGCCGCACCGAGAAGGTAGAGCGCGCCGAGCACCTGATCGCGGCCGTGCCGGAGCCGCTCCGCGCCGGCCAGTGCCGCAGCAGCGAGCCCGGAGAAGGCGAGCGCCCAGAG
>CAIWGR010000249.1 GCA_903912275.1 uncultured delta proteobacterium | reverse complement strand
GCGGTGAAAGCGACTGAAGCCATGGCGGTTTCCATTGATTCGAGGAGAAAGCGTAAAGACTATCCAACTCCATCGGTCGGAATCCAAGCAAAATCGTTGGTGCGCCGATGACGCGCTGCGCTACGGCGCCTCCGCCGCTAGCCCGTCGCAGGGTTGGCTGGTAGGCGAGCCGCATGAAAAACGAGGCAGACCAACAGCAGAGCGCCGAGGGTGGTGAGGCAGTGGCGCGCGGCCTGCTGTCGCGGCTCGGCCAGAGCCGGTTGCTCCGCTTTGCTGGCGAAGTTGCGCTGGTGCTGCTGGTCGTCGGCGCGGTGCAGAGCTGGCGCGGTCGCGACCTCGCTGCCGATGGCACCCCCGCGCCCGACCTCGCCCTGCGCGACCTGCAGGGCAACCTCCACCGCCTCTCCGACTACCGCGGCCGTCCGGTCATGCTCCACTTCTGGGCCACCTGGTGCGGCGTCTGCCGCCAGGAGTTCGGCGCGCTCAACGCCGTCGAGGCTGACCGCGGCGACGCCCTCCTGCTCGCGGTCGCGGAGGATGGCGACGATGCGGCGGCACTCCGCCGCTTCGTGGACGAGCGGGGCCTCACCTACCCCGTGCTGCGCGGGAGCGACTCCGTTTCGCGGCAGTGGGGCATCACCGTCTTTCCGACCAGCTTCTACCTCGACCGCGAAGGCCGCATCGTGACCCACCAGATGGGCATGACCACCCGGTGGAGCATGCGGTTCTGGCTCTGGTGGGCCGGCCGCGGCTAGCTCGCGCGGAGCCTTTCGGCGCAGGCCACGCAATGGATGGCGAAGGGGACGGCTTCGAGTCGCGCTACAGGAATCTTGGCCTCGCAGGAGGCGCAGCGGCCATAGGCGCCGCTCGCATGGCGCATCAACGCGGCGCGCACCTGCCGCAGCTCCAACTGAGCAGTCTCGGCGATGCGGTCGTCGGCCTCGAGGTGGCCAAGCTGGACGGCCCGCTCCTCGGAGTCTGCGTCGAGCCGTCCTTCGTCCCCGAGGGTCTCGCGGGCTTCGCGCTCGATGCGCGCCGAGAGCTCACGCTCGAGTGCGTGCAGGCGCTCGACCTGTTCTCTGTATTTGAGTGGCATGGGGTCCTCCTGGAAGCGGGTGTCAGGCGAGCTGGTCGCCGAGGTAGCGGATGAGGTCGGTGGAGGTGACGATGCCCATGAGGTTGCCGTCGCCGTCGGTGACGGGGAGGGCGTGGTACTCGCCGGCTGCGAGCAGGTGGACGGCGTCGCGGATGGAGGCATCTTCGCTCAGCGTGACGGGCGAGCGGACCATGATCTCTTCAAGGTTGAAGCCATTGTCGATGGCGGCTGCGAGCTGGCGGTTGTCGGTCCCCCATGCGTCGGTGAAGTAGCGGACGGCATCCGCTGCGCTGAGCATGCCGATGAGCCGGGCGCCGTCGACCACGGGGAGGTGGTGGAAGCGGTTGGCCGCGAAGATGGACTGCATCTCGCTCGGCTTCTGACCCAAGTGCAGCGTCACAGGGTCGCGGGTCATGAGGTGGGAGACGGGTTCGTTCTTGCGCATCGGGAGACTCCAGCCAGGCGCCCGAACATCGGGCTGCCCGTGGGGTTGCACCCTCCGTGCCACTTCGCCCGACGACCGCCATCTCGCTTGGAAAGGCGTGATGCGCCGTGCGGATGGTGTTCGGCCGGCGCGAGGGATAGTGCGACTTCTCTCACGAACTGTGCGACGCTGTCACCGGCTCCTTCCGCTTCGAGTTCTGGCGCTGAGGCTCGGTCGGGCCTGAGCCGCGGGTGAGGGCGTTTAGGCCTCGCCGCGCCGAGCGCGGGCCTTCATCTCTTCCTGCTCCACCTCGTAGAGGTGCTGCATGAGCCCCTCCTCGTCGATCTCGTGCTGCGAGAGTTCGAAGCGGCCGGTGAGCTGCGTGTCGGGCTTGAGCTCGCCCTGCTCGTAGAGCGCCCACATCTCCTGCGCGTAGCGGAGCGTGTCGGGTGCCTGGCCGCGGCAGAAGTGGCTCGTCAGGTTGGCGACGTCGCGGATGAGGATGGAGCGGGCGTTGCGGTTGCTCGGGGCGTTGATGGCCTGCGGGAAGTCGATGACGACCGGACCTTGGGCGCCGTAGAGGATGTTGTAGACGGAGAGGTCGCCGTGGACGGTGTCGGCGCAGAGCATGCGGACCACTTCGCGGAGGAGCTGCTGCATGAGCACCGCCGACTCGTCGCGGTCGAAGGTCAGCTCTCCGATGCGGGGCGCGGGGTCGCCGTCGGCGTCGGAGACGCAGGCCATGACCAGCACGCCCTCCACAAAGGCGAAGGGTTGCGGCACCGTTACGCCGGCCGCAGCCAGCTTGTAGATGACCTCGGCCTCGGCTGCCTTCCAGCTCTCCTCGTCTCGCTCTCGTCCGTGGCGCGACCCCTTGCCCATGGCGCGCTGGTCGCGTGAGTTCCGGGTCTGGCGACCTTCGGTGTAGCTCGACCGGTTCTTGAAGGTCCGGTTGTTGGCCTCTTTGTAGACCTTGGCGACGCGGAGTTCGCCCTGGCTCTCGATGAGGTAGACCTGCGCCTCTTTGCCGCTCATGAGCGGACGCACGACGGCATCGATGAGGCCCCGTTCCAAGAGGGGCATAAGGCGTGGCGGGAGGCGCATGGGCTCGGCAGGTGCGGGGGTGCCGCACCGGAACTCCGACGGCGTCGGCGCGAGCCTAGCCCATTGCGGTCGGTGCCGCCAATCGCGGCTGGTGTTTGAATGGAGCGCGTGGCGCCGGAAGGGTGTAGAGGGACGAGCACCCCCTCAAACACGGAACGAGCCATGTCGAACGAAACCTCCTTTTCGAAGTCTTGGCCCATCACGCTTTGGGTCCTTCAGACCCTGCTTGCGCTCGCCTTCGGCACGGCAGGCGCCATGAAGCTCAACGCGGGGGTCACTGAGTTCGCTGAGGCTGCCAAGCAGCTTAACTTCTTGTCGCCCTTCCAGGCCGTCATCCTGATCCGCTTCGTCGGCGTCTGCGAAGTCGCCGCCATGCTCGGCATGATTCTGCCCTCCGCACTCCGCATCCTGCCTCAACTGACCGTTGCGGCAGCCATCGGCATCGTGGTGCTCATGCTCTGCGCCGCCGTCATCAGCTTCCAGCAGGGCTTCGCGATGGCCATCCCGCCGCTCGTCTTTGCGGGAATCGCCACCACCGTTGCCTTCGGTCGCATCACCAAGGCGGTCATAACGCCGAAGTAATCCTGGGGCTCCGACGGCATCGCTTCCCTCGCCGTTGTCGGGCGTGCTATGTCGCGCAGGTCGCATCCACTGCGGCGCTCGCATCGTTGCTGAGGGTGAAGCATGAAGAAGGTTACTGTGGACGCGGCGCTCGCCGATTGGATCCGCACCGCGCTCGCCGCCTGCGATATCTTCAGCGGGCTGAGCCCCGAACTGCTCTCCAACCTTCAGGCCCGCGCCGAGCTCTGGGCAATGGAGCCCGGTGAGGTGCTCGCCACCGAGAACAGCCGGGCGGAACACTTCTACCTCGTGGTCGAAGGGTAGCTCGATGTCGTCGTCGGCGGCGTCGCCGTCGCCCAGGTCGGCTCCGGCATGACGGCCGGTGAGATGGGCATCCTGCTCGACGAGCCCCGCAGCGCCACGCTCAGTGCCCGCGTCGCGACCAGCGTCGTCGCCTTCTCGGCCCGCGACACCGCCAACCTCATCGAGAAGCTCCCCGGCTTTGGCGCCTCGATTGCGCGCGCGCTGGCCAAACGGCTCAAGAACGCCAACCAGCGCATCCCCATGCCGCTCTACGAGGGCGACGCGTCGCATCCCGACCCGGCGGCGCTCTCGATGCTTCCCTTCACCTTCGTCCGCCGCCACCGCGTCCTGCCGCTCAAGATGGAGGGCAACCGGCTCCTGCTCGGCTGCGTCGCCGACCCAACGCCCGAACTGCTCCAGAATGTGCAGTCGCACATCCCCAGCTTCGAGCTGGTGCCCATGCGCATCAGCGGCGCCGCGCTCGACGCTGCCCTCTCCGCCTCCTCGGCCGCACTCCCCGTCATCGCGACGCCGAGTGCGACGCCCAGCGCCGCGCCCCACATCCCGTCGGGCCCCGTGCCGCCGCTCGTCCCGCTCCTCCGACGCATGATCGCCGAGGGCGCCTCGGACCTCCACCTCACGGCCAAGCAGCCGCCATGGTGGCGCACCAGCGGCGACCTCAAGATCATCCCCGAGACCGAGGTGCTCGGCCCCCGCACCGTCCTCGACATGCTGCTGCCCGTCATGGACGAGCGGGCCCGGACGACCTTTGAGGCCGAGAACGACGTGGACTTCGCCTATCCCGTCGAGGGGCTGGCCCGCTTCCGCGTCAACATGTTCAAAGATGATTCCGGCATCGGCGC
>CAIWGR010000248.1 GCA_903912275.1 uncultured delta proteobacterium | reverse complement strand
TGCGGCCTGAGGAGGTGACTAATCTCGATCACTTGGCCTCCCTCGACTTCCAACGCAGTAGCATCGAGGACATCGCGGAGACAAGCATGGGCGTGGAGGACGTGCAGCGCAGCGAAAAGTTTGAAGCCATGGTCACCGCTGCAGAACGGTACTTTGCAGTCCTTGCGGACCAGCCGGCGTCTACTAAGGAGACGGAGCGGCTGAAGGCGGAACTCGATCGTCTCACTGAGCCTTTCGCCGACAACCCCGCTTACGTGGCGCTGCTTCGTAGCGAACGCGCCGCACGCGGACTCGGCTGATGCGCCCCGTCGAACGCGGTGCGGCGCCGAAGGCTTACAAAGACTACAATCTGGCGCTCAATGACCTTTACGAGCGCATTGGGCGGGGTTGTTCGTACTGCGAGCGCAAGTATTCTGGCGCCGTGGAGCACATGTTGCCGAAAGGGAGGCATACGGGGCTGGCGACGACCTGGAGCAATTTCCTTTTAGCATGCGCGAATTGCAATTCCATCAAGAACAAGCAGCAGAACGCAGGAGTAGCGGGCAACGCGGGCGCGGCGCTGGGTCAATACCTGTGGCCCGACACCGACAACACCGCGCTGGCGTTCGACTACTCGCGCGGCGCCATCGGTGTTTCGGCCGCGGTTCCGGCTGCACTTGTGAACGTCGCGCAGGCCACGATGGTTATGACCGGCTTCCACCGCTTGCCGCACACTGGCAACCCTCCAAAGAGCCGAAAGGACTTGCGATGGAAAGAGAGGAACGAAGCGTGGGATCTGGCAGAGCGCAAGGCACTGCAACTCGCATCGAGGCCATCACCCGAGTTGCGCGAAACTATAGCTGAGCTCGCCGCCGCAACTGGCTTCTGGTCAGTATGGAGAACGGTTTTCGCGGCCGACGCGGACATGCTGGGAAGGTTAAACCGGGAGTTCAAAGGCACGGCTCCGACGTGCTTCGACCCCACGACGTTCCAGGCAGTTCAGCGTCAAGGTGGCCAACTATGACCCCCGCCCTCATCCGCAACACCCTCGTCGACGCCCTCCGCCTCGATCTCGTCGGCCCCGACCCCGACGAACCCACCCACGCGGCCTACGCCACCGAGACCCTGCCATCGCAGCCATCCACCTGGTACCTCACCGGCTTCCTCGTGCCCTTCCAGGCGGCCGAGGCCGATGAGACCTCGACGGAGCAGATGGACATGCTCCGGCCGAAGCCGGGAATCGACGACGACGCCGCGCCCGAGAAGGCCTCCGCTCGCAAGGCCCCGTTTCCTTCGTCGATCGGCGTGTCGCTCTTAGTCCCGGCGGACGTGGACTCGCTCGGCGTGGACGTGTCTTGGGGCGACTACACCCCGCTCCCTCGCCCCGAAGGAGCCGAGGTAGGTCCACAAAGCTGGACGCGCCGCCCCGGTTCGGCGAGCATCAAGGTGCAACTTGACCAGCGGGCCCCACAGCCGCTGCCTGCGAGCGGCGGCTTAGCCGTCCAGGTAGCCTGCCGCGAAGTCCGGTCAGGCTTGGACAAGGCTCACCCTCTTGTACCTGCGGGAACCCGGGCTGTATCGGTCTTCATCGTCAACCAGCGGCCCCCAGCCCCGGACGTCGGTCGAGACGCCGCGTTTGCCTTCCAGGTCCGCCTCGCGGTCTGGAGTGACGCCCCATTCGTCGCCCGCGCGGACCTGCGCGGTCATGATGGCAGCGAGCGCGATGACCGGGTTGCCGAGCTTCAATATCGGGACGTGTTTGAGTATGCGGTCGGGCACGGCGTCGCCACCGTTGCGGACGTAGCGCTCGACGGCGCGTGCCGGACGGTTCGCACCCAGTGGATCCCCACCGCGGACGTCGAGCGGGTGGAGCCCTGCAAGGTGAACGGCGTCGAACTCCGCATGGAGCAGCTCGCTGCCCTCGCTGACGGGATGGCGGCCCGTGCCGCACTCACGGCGCTGCCCGCACAGTATGCTACTTGGATCCTCGAACAGCGCAACATCCCGCTCGACACAAAGCCCCGCCGGGACCTCGCCGTCGAGCTTCTGGATCAAGCCGATTACGCACGTAGTCGCATCGAAACAGGCATTGCGCTGCTCGATGACCCCAAGGTTCTCAAGGCGTTCTGCCTCGCCAACGCGGCGATGGCCGCCTCGGGTCGGCAGCGCATCGGCGTTCAGGTAGGCAAAGCGCCGGCTGATGTGGACGCGCCGACCTGGCGCCCGTTCCAGCTCGCTTTTCTTCTGCTGAATCTCAAGGGGATCGTCGATCCCACCCACGACGAGCGCAAGACCGTCGACCTGCTGTTCTTCCCCACGGGTGGCGGCAAGACCGAGGCATATTTGGGCCTGGCGGCGTTTACGCTGCTCTGGCGCCGGCTGGGCAATGCTGGAATCGCGAGCGCGGGTGTGTCGGTCCTCATGCGCTACACGCTCCGCCTCCTGACGTTCGATCAGCTCGGCCGCGCCGCAGCGCTCGTCTGTGCGCTGGAGTTGGAACGCCAACGCGACAAGGCCCTGCTCGGCGAGTGGCCGTTCGAGATCGGCCTATGGGTCGGCAAGGCCGCCACGCCGAACCGCATGGGGAGCAAGGACGACAAGAGCCCCGATACCGCGAAATCCAAGGTCGAGGCCTTCATGCGGAACAAGGGGCCGAGCCCGATCCCGCTGGAGACCTGCCCGTGGTGCGGCACCCGCTTCAACCCCAGCTTCTCCTTTGACCTGAAACCAACGTCCCAATATCCGACTGACCTCCGCCTGCTCTGCGCCAGCCGCACGTGTCCGTTCACTGGTCGCAACGCGCTCCCGATCCTCACCGTGGATGAGCCGATTTACCGACGGCTGCCTTGCTTCATCGTCGCGACGGTAGACAAGTTCGCCCAGCTCCCGTGGGTTGGAGAGTCGGGTAAGCTCCTCGGTAAGGCGGAACGCTACGACTCGGCGGGCTTCTACGGCCCCACGGAGTCCGGTCAGGGCTCACCTCTCCCAAATGGCAATCTCCCGCCTCCAGATCTGATCATCCAGGACGAGCTGCACCTCATCTCCGGGCCACTCGGCACCATGGTTGGGCTCTACGAGGCCGCGCTCGACGCGCTTTGTGCGCGCAATGTAAGCGGTGTGGAGGTGCGTCCGAAGATCGTAGCTTCGACGGCGACCGTGCGACGAGCGGAGCGGCAGATTCAAGCATTGTTCGGCCGCGCTTCGGTCGAGGTGTTCCCGCCGCCGGGCCCGGATCGCCGCCACAGCTTCTTCGCAGAGACCGTGTCCGTCGAGACCCGCAACGGTCGCCGGTACGTCGGGGTCGCAGCGCAGGGTCGCAGCCTCAAGGTTGTTTTCCTTAGGACGCTCCTCGCGCTGATGGGCGCCGGTCAGACCGCTTGGGATCAGGCAGGTGGGAAGCGGAACAAGAGCAACCCGGCCGACCCCTACATGTCGGTGATCGCCTACTTCAACAGCCTCCGCGAGCTGGGCGGCAGCCGGCGCATCGTCGAGGACGAAGTCGCTTCGCGACTAGTCGGGTACGGCTCGCGTCGGCGGGTCGGAGAAGAGAAGGGGCCGTTCAAGGACCGGCGGATCGGCCAGCCCGTGGAGCTGACCAGCCGCGAAAGCACGAGCAAAGTAGCCGATACCAAGCGTAGGTTGGAGCTGACCTTCCACGACGACGACCGCGTTGATGTGGCGCTCGCCACCAACATGATCTCGGTCGGACTCGACATCATTCGGCTCGGCCTGATGGTCGTCGCGGGTCAGCCGAAGATGTCCTCCGAATACATCCAAGCGACCAGTCGCGTCGGCCGTGATGCCGAGCGACCGGGCCTTGTGGTCACCCTGATGAACATGCACCGTCCGCGGGATCGGTCCCACTACGAACGCTTCTCTGCCTGGCACGCCTCGTTTTACCGGTCGGTCGAGGCTACAAGCGTCACACCGTTCTCGCCCCGTGCCATCGACCGCGGAATTGCCGGAGTCGTAGTCAGCCTCGCTCGCCACGGAAGCCGCAACCTCACACCTTCTGGAAGTGCGGTTCAGATGCGTTTGGAGCGCAGCCGAGTCGACTTCGTTGCGGATGCCATCGCCGCGCGAGCGGCAGACCACAACCGCGACTTGTCCAAGGCTGAGCAGGAGGAGCTTCGTCAGAGCACGCGGGGGCGCGTGGCCGATCTGCTGGATGATTGGGTAAAGATCGCAGACCGCAAGAACAACACCCGCGCTGGCCTCCGCTACCAGAAGTTTGAGGCGGGCAACGACGCGGTCTTATTACGCGACCCGCTGTCCCCAGATCTCGATGGGATCTCGTCTGAGGAGCGTAGGTTCAAAGCACATCGCTCCATGCGCGATGTGGAGTTGTCAGTCAACCTTTGGGCTAAAACGCTCGACGGCTATGAAGTCGACGCGGAGAACGAATGAGCAAGCGTCCACACGGCAGCATCCGGCGTAGCCAGGTGCTCACCACTTACGGTCCGGGCTCGATGGTCGACCTTCCAACGCGCTCAGTCATCATCGGCGGCTTAGAGTCGTGGTCGGAAGGGGGACGTGAGCCCGTATTTGAGGACCGACTCGTCCGGCGACTCGAGAAGGAGCTGGATGTTCCTGGGCTTAGGCTGTTCACGCCGCCCGGAGATGCAGGCGATCCGTCGCAGCCCCACACGGGGATCACGGCGTGGATCTTCCCCGAGTGGTTTGTGGGACCATACGTCGAGCCCGATGAGACCAACCCGCGGAAAGACGGTGCGCGCTCGCGGCCGCTCGTTCATCGAGAGAAGCTAGTTGACGGAAAGTACCAAAAAAAGGACGTAGTGCCTATACGCTTCGTGCAGGCGTGCATCAACGGGCACATCGACGACATTGACTGGCACGGGTTCCTTCACGATCGTGACGACTCCTGTCGGCGCCAGCTTTGGGTTGATGAGCGGGGTACAACCGGCGATCTCACCAACGTGACGATCCGCTGCGACTGTGGGAAGTCACGTTCGATGGCGACCGCTGAATTCCGCAGTATGAAAGATGCTGAAGTGGATGTCGCCTCAGCGGGTAGGCAGGGTAAAGACTCCGCACCGCTCGGGTACTGCCGGGGGCGCCGCCCGTGGCTTGGTCCGAGGTCGGCGGAGAAGTGCGTCAACGAAAACGGCGAAACCGAGGTCAACCGCCTTTTGATTCGCTCGGCGTCGAATGCCTGGCTCTCGGAGACCGTTTCGATCATTTCCATTCCTGACGTCGACGCGGATCTGATGAAGTTGGTGGAGGCCAACTGGTCAAACCTGAGCGAGATCGAGTCTCTCGAAGACCTTGCTTACGCCCGGAAGAAGTTTGCGCCTGTCCGGAACGCGCTTGGCGATTGGAGCGACGAGCGCGTTTGGGAAGGCATCTGCCGCAAGCGTTCGCCTGCAGGCGCTGAAGAGAAGGGTTTCAAGCGCGCCGAGCTGGAGATGCTGCTCGACAGCAAGGACGAGCTTGGCACCGACAAGCCAGATGGAGACTTCTTCGCGCGGCGGCTTCCGTTGTCGCCGGAGTTTCCGTACACAGGGATCGAGCGCGTGGTGTTGGTCCACCGACTCCGCGAGGTCATGGCGCTGATCGGATTCACGCGCTTTGAAGCTCCGGTGCCAGACGACGACGGAGAGCTTGGTCTGGGAGTGCGCCGTGCCGCTCTCGCCAAGGACCTGTCCTGGGTGCCCGCGATCGAGAACCGAGGGGAGGGGATCTTTATTGCCTTCAACAAGCAGAAGATTGAGGAATGGGCGAGCAGCGCTGGAGCGTCGGCCCGGTGGAGGTCGCTCCGCGAGGGACAGGAGCGCTGGAAACAGAAGCATCCTAAGTTTCGCGGCGAACTGCCCGGCTTGTCCTACCATTTTTTGCACTCCCTTTCGCACCTACTGATCACGAGCGTCGCGTTAGACTGCGGCTACGCCTCGACCTCGATTCGCGAACG
>CAIWGR010000247.1 GCA_903912275.1 uncultured delta proteobacterium | reverse complement strand
CGGCCGCAGCAGTTTCCCAGCGAACCGATACGGCGGTCTGGGTCACCCACATGAGGTAGGGCGGGCTCGGAAAGGTGCTCGGGTCGAGCACGTTGACCGCCGCAGGATAGGGCGGCGTGGTGTCGGTGGTGTCATCAATCGTGGTGTCTGCAACCGTCGTGTCGTCGACCGTGGTGTCGTCGACCGTGGTGTCTGCAACCGTCGTGTCGTCGGCCGTGGTGTCTGCAACCGCAGTGTCGTCGACCGTGGTGTCTGCAACCGCAGTGTCGTCGACCGTGGTGTCTGCAACCGCAGTGTCGTCGACCGTGGTGTCTGCAACCGCAGTGTCATCGACGGTGGTGTCTGCAACGGAGGTATCCGCAATTGCAGTGTCATCGACCGTCGTGTCTGCAACGGTGGTGTCGGCAACCGCAGTATCATCGACCGGCGTGGTGTCGTTCTCGACCGTGGTGTCGTTCTCGAACGTGGTATCGGCCGAGCCCTGCCCGCCGCTGTCCTGTTCCACGGAGGTGTCTTCGGTGACCTCGGAGGCACCGGAGACCTCGGTGCCGCAGCCCGCAAGAAGAGCAACAAGCGAGAGCGATACGAGACGAAGGGGTGTGTTCATGAAGGCCGAATCCGAGGGTTGACGCATGTGTCGCCAATGTGACGGATTGGGAACAGATTGGCCAGCAGAAGCGACCGCGTCAGCGTACGATTTCGTCTGCGGTTCGAAGCGAGGCATCGATGTCTGAACCGAGCAGGAGCAGATGGCCCATCTTGCGGCCGGCCTTCGCTTGGGCCTTGCCGTAGAGGTGGAGGTGGGCGTTGGGCAGTCCGAGCAGCAGCTCCCATTCGGGCGTTCGGTCGAGCCAGAGGTCACCGAGCAGATTGACCATCACGGCGGGCGAGAAGAGGGTCGTCTCTCCGAGCGGCAGTCCCATGATGCATCGGGCCTGCTGCTCGAACTGCGAAGTGGCGCAGGCGCCGAGCGTGAAGTGGCCAGAGTTGTGGGTCCGGGGCGCGATCTCGTTCACCAGCAGGGTGCCGTCCGGCAGCACGAAGAACTCCACGGCGAGGAGGCCTACAAAGCCGAGCCCTTCGGCGATCGCGCGGGTGACCTCTTCGGCGTTCCGTGCGGTCTCGGCGCTTATCCGCGCAGGCGCGATCGTGGCGTGGAGGATGTGGTTGCGGTGGATGTTTTCGGCGATCGGATAGGCGGCGAAGTGGCCGTCGAGGCTCCGGGCTGCGATGCAGGAGATCTCGCGTTCGAAGGGGACGAAGGCCTCCAAAATACAGGGCTGCTGGTGAAGCAGTGCGCGCGCCGCCTTGAGGCTCTCCGCGTCGCGGATGGCGACCTGGCCTTTGCCGTCGTAGCCGTCGCGGCGGGTCTTGAGGATGGCTGGCTGGCCGAGCCGAGCGAGCGCCACATCGAGGGATGCAGCGTCGGTGACCTCGGCATAGCGGGTGTGCGGAACGCCGATGCTGTCGAGGCAGCGCCGCTGGCTGAGCCGGTCCTGGATGGTGCCGAGGATGGCGGCGCCGGGGTAGAGGGGGCGAAGGGCCTCGACGGCTTGGAGCACGGGCAGGGCGATGTGTTCGGTCTCGAGCGTAACGACGGTGGAGCGCTCGGCGAGGCGGACCGCCGCGTCGACGTCGGAGAAGCTGCCGACGATGAGTTCGTCGCAGAACTGCCCTGCGGGCCCATCTACGGTGGGGTCGAGGGCGATGGTCCGGTAGCCCATCCGGCGCGCTTCAAGTGCGAGCATGCGGCCTAGCTGACCGCCGCCAAGCACGCCGAGTGTCGCGCCCGGGGGCTTCATGGCTCGGGGAGCTCGGCTGCCAGCACGGCCTCTGTCTGCGCAGCGCGGAAGGCGATGATGCGTTGAGCCAGTGCCTCGTCCGCTGTGGCGAGGATTTGCGCAGCGAGGAGGCCTGCGTTTGCGGCGCCGGCATCACCGATGGCGAGCGTTCCGACGGGGATGCCCTTGGGCATCTGAACGATGGAGAGGAGCGAGTCGATGCCGCGCAACGCATTGGATTGCACGGGCACGCCAAGCACCGGGAGGTGGGTCTTACTCGCGCACATGCCGGGGAGGTGGGCAGCTCCGCCGGCGCCAGCGATGATGACCTTGATGCCGCGCTCGGCAGCCGAGGCCGCGTAGGCGAAGAGCAGGTCAGGTGTGCGGTGGGCGGAAACAACCTTGGCTTCGTAGGCGACACCGAGGGAGCGGAGCATCGCCGCGGCGCACTGCATGGTCGGCCAGTCAGAGGCGCTGCCCATGATGATACCGACGCGAGGCTGGTCGGATTCCGAGGGGTTGCTCTGGGTCACCGTGGTCACAGGGAGCGTCCTCAACGAAGTCGGCTGTTGGAGGGAGCTGTCTCTCGCCGCGAGCGGATTCTCAAAAGTGGAGTCAAGGGGGATCGAACCCCTGACCTCCGCACTGCCAGTGCGGCGCTCTCCCAGCTGAGCTATGACCCCGGGAACCGGCGACAGCAAGCAGCCGTCGGTAGGCGGGCGGCACTAGCAGCGACGTCGAAGTGGTGTCAAGCAGAATTGCTGAGACGGCTCATGGGGCGAGGGCGAGATGGTTCATTTGGCGCAATTGCTTGCGCTGACACGCGTATGTGCCCATAGTGGCGCGACGAGGGCTGTTCCTCGGTGTGAGAGTCTGTTCCGTAGATGTGCACGATTGGAGACCACAGCCCATTGATGACCCGCCGGCATGTGCTGGCGGGGCTGGGTTCGATGACTCTGGCCGGGCTGGGGTGCGGGGAGTCGAAGTCGCAGAAGCCGATGATTTCATCGGTTCGTGCGGCGGTCGCTCCCTCTCCAGCGCCTGTCGCGCCCACGGTCACACTGCGTCGCGCTTGGGAGCGCGGAACGATGCAGAACGACTGGCTCAACACCAACTACAGTTTCTCGTTCGCCAACTACCGCGACCCGGCGCACATGGGTTTCCGGAGTCTTCGTGTGATGAACGAAGACTGGATCAAGGGGGCATCCGGCTTCCCTACGCATCCGCATCGAGACATGGAGATTGTCACCTATGTGATGCAGGGAGGCCTGCAACATCGAGATTCCATGGGCAATGGGGGCGTCATCACGCCCAACCTGGTGCAACGCATGTCTGCGGGCACCGGCATCTACCACAGTGAGTTCAACGCCTCGGCATCCGAGTGGGTCCATCTGATACAGATATGGATTCTGCCGGACCGGCGTGACCACACACCGAGTTACGAACAGAAGATGTTTCATCCGCAAGAGAAGACCAACAACCTGCGACTTGTCGCCTCTCCCGATGGTCGGGACGGCAGCGTTACCATTCACGCCGATACCCGCCTCTACTCCGGCCTTCTGACCCGCGGCGAGCGGGTCGGCCTCGACCTCGGACCCGGCCGCCATGTCTGGCTGCAGGTGGCGACGGGCGATATTCGATTCCGCGGCCACGACCTCCAGGCAGGCGACGGCGCAGCCATCAGCGGCACCGATGCCATCGAGCTCCTGGCAACCACCGACGCCGAAGTGCTGGTGTTCAACCTGGCCTAGCCGGCCAGCGTCATCCACTGTGCGAGCCGCGGCCCGACGAGCCGTGGCGCATGGCGCAGCGCATCCAGATCCTTGGAGCCTGTGAGCAGCATGACTGCG
>CAIWGR010000246.1 GCA_903912275.1 uncultured delta proteobacterium | reverse complement strand
TCGAGACCTTCGCGGCCGCGGGCAAGGTGCACTTCGGTGGTGACCTGACCAACCGGTGGGTGCTGACGGCCGGTCTTGGCGGCATGGGTGGCGCGCAGCCGCTGGCCGCAACGATGGCCGGTGCGAGCTGCCTGGCAGTGGAGATTCGCAAGGAGCACATCGAGCGGCGCATTGCGACCCGCTACCTTGACCGCTGGACCGACAGCCTCGACCAGGCGCTGGCCTGGATGAAGGAGGCAACCGAGAGCCGGAACCCCGTTTCGGTCGGTCTTCTCGGCAACGCCGCAGAGGTGCTGCCCGAGTTGGTCCGCCGCGGCGTGGTGCCCGACATGGTCACCGATCAGACCGCAGCCCACGACCCGATGGTCGGCTACATCCCTGCTGGCATGACGCTCGCGGAGGCCGACCTGCTCCGCGCTGCCGACCCCGAGGGCTACAAGCAGCGCGCCTACGCCTCGATGGCGGCCCACGTCCGAGCGATGCTCGACCTGCAGGCGCTCGGCTCGGTGGCCTTCGACTACGGCAACAACATCCGTCAGTGGGCCAAGGACTACGGCATCACCGATGCCTTCAAGATTCCGGGCTTTGTGCCGGCCTATATCCGACCGCTCTTCTGCGAGGGCAAGGGGCCCTTCCGCTGGGTAGCGCTGTCGGGCGACCCGAACGACATCGCCGTGACGGACAAGGCCATCGCCGAGCTCTTCCCCGAGAACGAGATGTTGCAGCGGTGGATCCGGCTGGCGGGCGAGAAGATTGCCTTCCAGGGTCTTCCGGCCCGCATCTGCTGGCTCGGTTACGGCGAGCGCGAGGCAGCCGGTCTTCGCTTCAACGAGTTGGTCCGCCAGGGCAAGGTGAGCGCGCCGCTGGTGATTGGCCGCGACCATCTGGACTGCGGTTCGGTGGCGAGCCCCAACCGGGAGACCGAGGCGATGAAGGATGGCTCGGACGCGATCGCCGACTGGCCGCTCCTCAATGCCATGGTCAACGCGGTGAACGGCGCGGCCTGGGTTAGCCTTCATCACGGTGGCGGCGTGGGCATCGGCTACAGCATCCACTCGGGCATGGTCGCGCTGGCCGACGGCTCGGCCGACGCCGACGCCCGCCTGTCGCGGGTGCTGACCTCCGACCCCGGCATGGGCGTCTTGCGTCACGCAGATGCGGGATACGAGGAGGCCAACGCCTTCGCGGACGCACATGGCGTGAAGGTTCCGCACCGGCATGTGAGCCCGCAGTCGTGAGCGTTCGCCGCTGCCTGATTGCGCGCGACCTGCTCACCATGGCCGGTCCGATCGCGTCGGAGCTCCGGGGCAACATCGGCGATGTCGGTCGCGAAGAGGCGTTGATCGGGTTGGTGCGTGACGGCGCCGTCTGTGTGGAGGCGGGGCGCGTGGTCTGGGTTGGGCCGGCCGTGACCTGCCCCGACGGGTTCGGGCAGCCTGAACTCTTTGAGGTGCTCATGCCCGCTTGGGTGGAGTGCCATACGCACGCCCTCTTTGCCGGCAGCCGCGCGCCGGATTTTGCGCGGCGCAACGCAGGGCTTGGGTATGCGGAGATTCTGGAGGCGGGTGGTGGCATCTCCAGCACCGTGCGCCAGACCCGCGAGGCGTCGGACGAGGCGCTGCTGGCCAGTCTCATCGCCCGCCTCGAGCGATTCGCGGCGCAAGGGGTTGGCGCCGTCGAGGTCAAAACGGGCTACGGGCTCGACTACGACGAGGAGCTCCGCCACCTGCGCATCATCCGCGAAGCGGCGCGTACGCTGCCCCAGCTCCGCATCGTGGCGACCTGCCTGGCTGCCCATGTTGTGCCGCCGGAGTACCGCGAGCGTCGTGCCGACTATGTGACGATGGTCTGCGACCGGCTGCTGCCCGAGGTGGCTCGTCTCGGGCTTGCCGAGCAGGTGGATGTCTTCTGCGACCGCGGGGCTTTCACCGTCGAGGAGTCGCGCGCCATCTTGACCCGCGCCAAGGCGCTCGGCTTTGCGCTCCGTGCCCACAGCGAGGAGCTGGCCCACACGGGCGGGACGCTGCTCGCAGCCGAGCTTGGTGCCCGCTCTGCCGACCATCTCGAGCACGCGCGGCAGGAGGACTTTGCAGCGATGGCAGCGGCCGGCACGGCGGCGGTGCTGCTGCCGCTCGTGACCATCCACCTCGACCTTCCCGACCGCCCCAAGGCGCGTGCGCTCATCGCTGCCGGCGTCGAGGTCGCGCTGTCGACCGACTACAACCCGGGCAGCGCCAACGGCGACGACCTCGCCCTGACCGTCTCGCTCGGCTGCTCGATGCTCAAGCTGACCCCTGCAGAGGCGCTCCGCGGCGTGACGCGGGTTGCTGCAGAGGTGCTCGGCCTCGCCGACCATGGCCGCATCGAGGTGGGCGCTGCTGCCAAGTTTGTGGCCTTCGACCTGCCCTGCTGGAGCGACCTTCCCTGGCACATGGGTGCTGCGCCTGGGCGTCTGCCGCTGCTCGGCTAGCCGCTCTCTCGGAGCTCGCGCTCGAGTACCTCGAGGCGGGCGCCCTCGTCGGTCCACTTCTCCATCGCGGCGTCGAGCCCCGCCCGTTCGCGGGTGAGGTCGCGGCCGAGCTTGGCGAAGTCGTGCTTGCCCGTCTGGTAGTTGGTCGGGTCGGAGAGGAGCGCCTCGATTTCGACAATCTTGGTCTCGTGGGCGCTGATAACGGCCTCGAGCTTGGTGATGGACTGCTTGAGGTCACGGGTCTTCTTGCCGGCCTCCTGCCGAAGTTCGGCTGCGCGGCGGCGTTCATCTTTGCGGTTGGCGCCGCTCGCGGCCGCGCCGGTATCGGCGACGGGCTGAGCAGACTGTGAGGCAGCAGCCTCTTCGCCCCGCTTGTAGGCGTAGTATTCGTAGTCGCCCGGGTAGGAGATCATCGTCCCCTCCTCGAGGTGGACGACGCGGGTGGCGAGTGCGTTGATGAAGTGGCGGTCGTGGCTGACGACGATGATGGTCCCCTCGTAGCCGTCGAGTGCGTCGAGGAGCACCTCGCAGCTCTCCATGTCGAGGTGGTTGGTGGGCTCGTCGAGCAGCAGCAGGTTGCTCGGACGGAGGAGCATCTTGGCGAGGGCGGCGCGGTTGCGCTCGCCACCGCTCAGCACCGAAATCTTCTTCTTGGCGTCGTCGCCCGAGAAGAGGAAGGCGCCGAGGATG
>CAIWGR010000245.1 GCA_903912275.1 uncultured delta proteobacterium | reverse complement strand
GTGAGTATCTCGAAACCTATCACGCCTCCGACACCTACCAGGCCCCGGAGACCAGTGACGAAGGCTAGTTGAAGGTCGCCGTGAACACCGTGTTCAGGCCGTAGGCCGAAATATCCGGTCCACCTGCGCCGAAGCCCTCGACGCCCAAGCCGATGGCCCATTCGTCGCCAACCCACCACTCGTAGCCGACCCCCGCACGCAGACCGAGACCAAAGTCTTCCTTTGTCGTGTCTTTCGGGCAATCCGACGTCGTACAGCCGCTGGAAGTGGTCGAAAGCGACATGACGTGGGGCGCGAGACCCGCCGAGAACCAGAGGTTGTCAGGCGTGTAGTAGGTCATCCCGAAGCCGAGCGACGTGACATCGAAGCTCCGCTCCTGATCGACAGTGATGGGCCCGGCGCCCTCCACCTTTGCACCGGGAATCGAGGAGAGGCCGAGCGTTCCGTGGAGCACCAGCCCCTCGCTCACAACACCGCCGAAGCTCAGCCCAAACGACGAAGCGAGGCCATTGACGGTCTGCGTCCCGCCGTCGGCCTTGATTTCAGCAGAGAGGTTTCCGAACCCGATCTCGGGCCGGACGAAGATCCCCTGATCGTGACGCATCGCGCCAGAGCCGAGCCGAAAAGGCATCGTCCCGACGCCAGCCGCCGGACGCTCCGACGCGGGGGGGAAGTAGTCCGCGCGAGCAGCCGAAGCTGTCGTCATGACAAGGAGGGAGGCGAGAACGCCGAGCGCTTGCTTTGCACAACTCATCGATTGCTCCATCTCATTGAACGCCGCGTTGTGCGGATTCTGAATAGGCCGACGACCAACGCGTATCGCTATTCAACGGTAGTTGGCAGACTCTTGACCGAGGGTCAAAGAACAACGCACAATCCCACCCTGCTTCCCCCATCCTGGAGACTGTCCTCATGTTCCATAAACTCCGTCTCGTTTCGCTGACCACCGTGGTCGCACTCCTCTGCGCAGCGTCGATGGCCATGGCCTTCGTCACCCGCGAGTCGCCCCGCCTCGCCAGCCCGTCGCAGGCCCAGCTCACCTCGATGGATGCCGGCAACGCCATCGTCTCGACCCGTCGCGCCGAGTTCAACCGCGGCGAGGTCTATGGCACCATCGATGCTCCGCCGGACAAGGTCTGGGCGGTCGTCTACGACTACGACCACATGAAGGAGTGGTACCCCGACATGCTCAAGTCCAAGGTGCTCTCGCGCGCCGAAGGCATGGGCACCGTCGAGGGCGGCATTAAAATGCCTCTCATCTTCGCCAACAAGACATACCAACTCGAAATCCGCTACTCCGAGCGCCAGGTCGAGGGCCAGAACGCACATGTTGCAGAGTTCAACTACATCAAGGGCTCGGGCAACATGGGCGACATGTACGGCTACTGGCTCGTCTACGAGAACCCGGCCAAGCCCGGCACCAGCATCGTGAAGTATGTCGTCAACGCCGACCTCGGCGTCTGGATGCCCGACTTCGTGCTCCGCTGGGCCCAGAGCAAAATGCTCCCCGGCATCATCAAGGGCATCCGCGGCCGCATCAAGTAGCCCCCGCGCCGAGCGACTGCAGCACATCCGCGGCCACGAGCCGCCCATCGCGCACGCAGTCGTTCACCCCCACACCTCGATAGCCGTTGCCCGTGAGCCAGAGCCCGGGCAGCGCCGCCGTCTCCGCCTCGATGGCCGCGATGCGGTCGCCGTGGCCCATCGTGTACTGCGGGATGCCGCGCGGCCAATCGAAGACCCGCACGAGCGTCGGTTCTCCCGACACACCCATCAGCTCTGCCAGTTCGGCGCGCACAATCGCCACCGCCTCCGCGGACGGTACCGCGACAAGGTCGGGCCGGTGCACGCCGCCGAGCAGCACCCGCATGAGCCGGAATCCCGGCTTTGCCTGCGATTCAAAGACCGACGAGGTCCAGATGGTCCCGAGCAACGACCTGCCCTCGGTCGGCGCGCTGAGAAATCCAAATCCATCCATCGGGTGCGCCACCTGCGCATCGGGGTAGACGAGCGCGACGACGCGGATGTCGGCATAGGGGATGGCCCGAAGCGCGAGAGCGAGCCGCGGACCGGAAGCCTCTACGAGCGCCGCAGCTCGGTGAGCAGGCGTCGCAACGATGAGGGCGTCGGCCGACAGCTCCTCCCCCTCCTCGCTTCGAATCAGCCACCCACCCTGCTGCGCCGTCGCCGAGGCCACCGACCAACCGTAGCGAACCTGGGCCCGGAGCCGCTCACCGAGCGCTTCGCAAAGCCTCCCTGCGCCGGCCGCGCCGAAGCTGGTCAAGGCGCGCGAGGTCGGGGCAGGAATCGGGTTGTCGTCTGGTAGCGCGCGCGCGGCCTTGGCGCCTGCAAACATCCCGCGAACCAGACTGCCATGGGCCTGTTCCAACTGCCGAAACCTGGGAAAGAGCGCATCGACGCTCGTCGCCTTCGCATCTCCCGCCGTCACGCCGAGCACGATGGGTGTCGCCAGCAGGTCGGCCACTTCGGGGCTGGTGCGGCGCGCGACGAAGCTCCAGACCGACTCCTCTAGGCCGGCGGCGAGCGGCCGCGTGAAGAGTTCACGCAGAAGCGAAAGTTTGCCGCGCACGCTGAGCAACCCGCTTGACGCAAGCGAAAGCGGCCCGGAGGGCAGCGGCGCGAGCCTGCCGCGACGAACCAGATATCGGCGGTTCGCGGCGCCCGATGCCGGCTTGAGTTCGTCCCCGATACCCACCTCGTGCGCGAGGTCCCACGCATCCCGTGTGTTGGTGAGGAAGCCGTTCGGACCCATGTCGAAGGTGAAGCCATCCACACGCTCGCTCCGCGCCGTACCGCCGGCGACCGAGCCGGCCTCCACGAC
>CAIWGR010000244.1 GCA_903912275.1 uncultured delta proteobacterium | reverse complement strand
GGTCGAGCATCCACATCCGATTCGCCAGCGTTGCATCGTCGGGAGCATCCACGAACAACGAGACCGCCTGCGAGACGCTCGTCACGCCCAGCGCATGGCTCGTCCAACGGTAGGCCGTGCCCGTCTCTTCGGTGTAGCAGGCCCAACTCCGCTCCGGCACCGGCGCCACGCTCCGGCTCCGCCCCATCATCAGCGCCACCTGTTCCGCGAGGCGCTGGTGCGCCGCCAGCGTCCCGACCTCCGCGACGCCGGCAAGCCACCGCGACGCATTGAGCCGCATCAGCGCCGCCGACACCTCCGCAGCGTCGGTCGGCACTTCATCGCAGAGGTCCGGAACGCCGAGCCCGGCCGCGGCGCCATCACCGCCACGCTCTACCGTAAGCCACCGCTCACACACTGCTGCCACAGACCGCGACGCCTCCTCGGAGATCGGCGCGGCCTCCTCTTCGCAAGCGGCAGACGCCACCGCAGCAACAGCAACGAGCAGGATGGATCCGGAACGACTTCGCATGACCAACATCTTCGCGGCTTCCACATGCAGTGCAAGCCCGAAACGATCGCCGCTTTCCGCACGCCACCGCCCGCCAATGCTGCCCGCAACGGTTGACGGCGCGCGCCGACCTTGCGATGAACACGCGCCCGCGCATGCGGCCAACAACCTCGTGGTGACATATGTCTGAGCAAGCCCTCTCCCTCCTCGACGCAGACCTCAGTGCCCTCATCGGTGCACCGCTCGAGGCTCCCGTAGCCTCTCTCGGCGCGGGCGACCTCGTGCAGGCCACCGTGACAGCGATCGCCGAGACCGGGCTCGTCCTCACGCTCGACAGCGGCCTCAGCGCAACCTGCACCATCGGCGAGGGCTCCGCGCCCGGCCACAGCCTCCCGGCGGTTGGCGATCGTGTAGGTGCCGTCATCGAGACCCTGAGCAGCGCCGGCGCCAGCCTCTCCATCGCCAAGGCGCAATCCATCGCGGCCTTCGACCGCTGGGCAGCGCGCGCCAGCAGCCACGCCGAGCTCGAGGGAACCGTGCAGATTGTCCTCCGCGGCGGCTTCGGCATCGAGGCTGAAGGTACGCGCCTCCTGCTCCCCTACCGCGAGTCCGGCATCCGCAACGAGGCCGCCCACGAGGCCGTCGGACGCACCTTCCGCTTCGAGGTCACCGAGTTCGACCCCGAGCGCGCCCAGATCATGATCTCGCGCCGCCGCTTCGCCGACGCCGACCGCTCCGCAGACCGCGCCGCCATCCTCGCCTCGCTCTCCGAAGGCACGCCCGTCTCCGGCGTCGTCCGCTCCATCGTCGCCTTCGGCGCCTTCGTCGACATCGGCGGTGTCGACGCGCTCCTTCACATCTCCGATGCCTCGCTCGAGCATGTGGAAGACCTCAACAGCCTCCTCCGCGTCGGCGACCACATCGAAGCCGTCGTCCGCGCGGTCGATATGGAGAAGGGCAAGGTCTCCATCAGCCGCAAGTCGCTTCTCGAGACCGGAGCACGCGAGAAGCTCGCAGGCTTCGAGACCGGCGCCATCCTCTCGGGCACCGTCTCCCGCTTCTCCGACATCTTCGCCTTCATCGCGCTTGAGGACGGCGTCGAAGGCAGTGTCCACGTCTCGGAGATCGCCTGGGGCAAGCGCCTCCAGCACCCGGCCGACGAGCTCACCGAGGGCCAGTCGGTCCAGGTGAAGGTCCTCTCCGTCGATGCAGGCGCACGCCGGGTGAAGCTCTCGATCAAGCAGACCTCCGCAGACCCGCTCGCCTCCTTCGGCGACAGCGTCGCCGAAGGCGCGCTCGTTACCGGCACCATCTCACGCATCGAAGACTACGGACTCTTCGTGAAGTTGCAGGAGGGTCTCGAAGGCCTCTGCCACATCTCCGACCTCTCCTGGACCGCCCGTCCCGACCGCCCGACCGATGTCGCCCCCTTCAAGATTGGCGATAGCCTCGAGGTCCGCGTCCTCTCCGTCGACCTCGCCGCACGGCGCCTAAAGCTGGGCCTCAAGCAGGTCTCCGCAGACCCCTGGATCGAGGCCGGCAACCTCACGCAGGTTGGTACCCTCCTCAAGGCCACCGTCACCCGCTTCGACAAGGACGCAGCCTACCTTCGCATCGCTCCCGACCTCGAGGGCCGCATGCACATCTCCGAGGTCAGCCTCGACCGCGTCGACAGCATCCGCAGCGCACTCCGCATCGGACAGGAGGTGGAGTGCATGGTCATCAAGTCGGAGGCCCTGCGCCGCCGCCTCGACCTCTCCATCAAGGCCGTCGCAGCCAAGGCCGAAGCCGAGACGCCCAAGTCCTACGCCGACGCCGACATGAGCATGAGCCCGCTCGCTGCGGCGCTCGCCAAGGTCACCGGCGAGTAGGACGAGCGGCCTGCTCAGTCCATCCCGCTGCGAACAAGCGGTGGGGTAGAGAGCGGGCCTGTTCCGAAGCAGCGGCGGTCGAGAGAGAGCAGCGCTTAGCGCGGAGCCAGATACTCCGACACCGCGTTCAAGATCGCCTCGCGCATCTCGCTCGGCCCGGCCGTCGTCACATCCGACAATCTGCCCGACACGAAGATGTTGCTCGCTCCCTGCACCAGCGACAGCACTACGCCGAGCATCTCATCAGCAGAGAGATCGCGGCGAACCTGACCGTTCTGCTGCCCGGCCATGATCATGCTCAGCACCACATCGCGCAGCTCCAACCGACGCGACTCAATCTCCCACGCCGAACCGACGTCGTTGATGACCGCGTGGTCGAACAGCAGCTTGAACCGGTGCGGATACTCACGCGCGAAGTAGAGAAAGTGTCCCATGATGGCGCGCAGCGCACCGCGCGTGCCGGCACCCGATGACCGAGCAAGCTCCATCACCTGGCCGCGGAGCTCATCCATGCAGAACCGCCAGATGGCGATGTAGAGGTCGCGCTGGTTCTCGTAGTGCTTGTAGGCCGCCATCGGAGAGAGATTGCTCTCCTGCGCCAGCGTCCGCATCGTTACGCCGTCGATGCCCGAGCGATCAAGCACCCGCACCGCTGCATCCAGAAGGTCCTTCTGGCGATCCGTCAGCTCCCCGGGGATACGCCCCTTCGGTACCGTCCCCCGACGCGTCTCGAACATCTCGGACACTGTGCAGCCTCACGCAAAGAACATCGACCAGCTTCCGCTTTCTGGCGTGCGCGGTAGCAGACTGCGCGCCAATTGTCACACACCTTCTCGACGCCTCTTATGCGTGCAGCCGCGGGGCATCCTCACCCAGCGCGCAGATGGCAGCCTCTTGCTCCGCGTAGAAGGCAAGCCGCTCCCGCACCTCCGTCTCATCAAAGTAGGCCAGCGCCAGTTTCAGGTAGGTCGCGTAGTGGCGCGCCTCCGACTCAAAAAGCGCCTGGTAGAAGGAGGCCAGTTCCGGGTCGCTCAGGCCCGCGCCGAGCAGCTGAAAGCGCTCGCAGGAACGGGCCTCGATGAGCGCGCACATGAGCAACCGATCGAGCAGCGCATGCGGCTCCGCCGTCCGGAGATGCGCCGCGAGACGGCCGCCATACTTCGACGGCATCTGCCGACCATACTGCCAGCCGCGTGCCTGCATGATCTGCAGCACCTGCCGAAAGTGCTGGATCTCCTCCTCCACGATGTCGGCGCAGACCGCGACCAGCTCCGGCCTGTCGGGATAGCGGAACATCATGTTCAGCGCGCTCGACGCAGCCTTCTTTTCGCAGTGCGCATGGTCCAGCAACATCGCCCGGACATTGGCCTCGAACATCGTCACATAACCCGCGCTCGTCACGCTCTGCAGAGATAGCATCTCAAAAACCTCGTTCTACCTGGAAGAACTTCAATCGCCCGTTGCCCGCCGTCACGGCCGCCCGGACCAACACGCTCATGTCGCGCGACGCGCAGGTCATCGCGGCGGCATCCGGCCCGGGCCTCGTATCGCGCGAACGCTCGTAGGCCGACTCATCCAGCAATTGAAGGTCGAGCCCCAGGACAGAGGCAGAACCGACGGCACCGATGCCCACGCAGCGACCCGCCTTCACAGGCACCGTCCACTCCAGCAGCTGCGGCCCGGCCACCGCCCACTCCGCAGACCGACCGACGTCATGCCAACGCGGGAAGGCGCGCGCGGAGAGCGCCAGCCAGCGCGCCTCCACCTCATCCTGCGCCAGACGGGCCTGCGCCCAGCCTACCGGGTCTTGCAGGATCGCCCAGCCCACATCTCCGCCCACGCCGGCCTGCGCCACCTGGAACTCAACCACCATCGACTCCGTCGCGCGCCAGAGCACCACAGGATAGCCGTCATCGGCATGATCCTGCGCCACCTTCTCCAACCCGGAAAGGCGCGGGACCATCACGTAGCAATCCACATCCGTCGACCGGTTCGAGAAGGCAACCAACGCATAGGTCACCCCCGCCATCACGTGCCGCGAGATCACCTTGCGCTCACCCTTGAGCAGCCGCGCGTTGCCGAACGAACCGTCCGGAACAAATCCGGGCACAAACCGTTCTACCGTCTCTGCCAGCGAGGTCGGCGGCGCCGGGTGCGCCGCACGTGCATCACGCTCCAGCGCGCCTGCGCCTGCGACCTGCGGCCAGAACAGCAGCATTGCCACCGCCCAACTCCGAGAGATTCGCCTGAACACGCCGCGCTCCGATGACGAGTTTGTTGCCGCATTTCGATAGCGACACTACGAGTCGAATCACGCTCTCACGGATTCGCTCCTGCGCGCATCTAGCGCATTGCTCTCCCGTTGTCTCGCCTGCCATCCCTCCGCTCCTGGAGCTGCAACACATGAGTTCGTCCGCCGTCGGCGTGGAACATCTTCGTCAGTTTCCCTTCTTCGCCCAACTCAACGAAGAGGAGCTCACCGCCGTTGCGGGTGCCTGCAAACTGCGCACGCTCGCTGCCAAAGAGTGGCTCTTCCGCGCGGGCGATTCGGGCACATCGGCCTTCCTCGTCCTCTCGGGTCGCGTTGCCGTGCTGCTGCGGGCCGACGGCCGCTTTGAGGTCCTCGACACCTTCGCCACCGGCAGTATCTTCGGCGAACTCTGTCTTATCGAACAGAGCGCGCGCTCCGCTGATGTGCGCGCCCTCGACGGTACCGTCCTCATCGAAATCGATGCCGACGACTTCGCCCGCATCCAGCAGATATCCCCCATTGCCGCGGTGAAGGTCATCAAGGAGGTCACCCTCCGCACCTGCGAGCGCCTCCGCGCCGTCAACCAACGCATCGAGACCTACCTCGCCGGCGACCTCCGCTCAACCAGCGGATCCACCTTGCCCCCCATCGCACTCACGGAGTTCGACGACCTCGTCGCTGCGCATCCCGATACCAAGCTTGGCTTCTTCGGCCGGCTCCTCGCGCGGCTCTGGTCATGATGCAACGCTCCTCTCACGAGGCTCTCCCATGTCTGTGAACCGACGCGCCGCACTCCTCGTGCGCGAGATGCCCCTCTTCGCCGAACTCACCCCCAAAGAGGTGGTGCTGCTCGGCATGGTCCTCAAGGAGCGTGACTACCAGCCGGGAGAATGGCTCTGCCGCGAAGGAGAGCCCGGGAACGGCTGCTTCTTCATCGCCGAGGGCGAGGTCGAGATCATCAAGCGGGCCGCAAACCAGGCACAGGCCGTCATCGGCCGCGCAGGCAAGCATGCCACCGTCGGCCAGATCTCGCTCATCGACGACGGCCCCCGCTCCGCCTCCGTCCGCGCCAAGACCCGGGTCGAAGTCCTGCGGCTCGACCGAGGCGATTTCGAGGCCCTCCAGGAGAGCGGTTCACAGTTTGCCTATCGCTTCCAACTCGCCATCGCGCGAAGCGCGGCAGCCCAGCTTCGCGAAGCCAACCAGACGCTCATGGGCCTCATGGAGCACAGGGAGACGCCGTCGGGCTCCATGCAGCGGGTGACCCTTCAGAAGGTGCAGGCCGTGCTCGCCCACACCCGAGACCTCCACCCCGTCTCCGCAAAGGCAGAGGGCGAGGCCTAGTTCCGGCCGCCCGAGACCACGTAGGTCAGCCGCCCAACAAGGCCACCCACCGTCTCGATATCGACCGTCAGGTCGCCCGACAGGCGACCAATGCCGGGATCGACGAGCAGGTCCCACCCGAACGTCAGGTCGGCCTCGTCGATGGTCCCATCTGCCAGCGTCACATCCTTGGCCACCGTGACGCTGTGACGAAGGCGCGTGGTGCCGTCGGCCATCGCCTCATACGAGGCGCTCCGCTCCACCTGCGGCGGGTTGTTCCAGAGCATCTCCGGCTTCGCGCCACCACCATCGAACAACGAAAGATAGTCGAACGAGGCCACAGCGACCGGCGCGACGTCGGCCGCTACGGTGCCCTCCGACGACGACTCCGAAAGCTGCACCGTCCAGTGACCCGAAACCGTGCAGTAGCGGTCCAGACCGCGACGCTGCGCGCCGATCAGTGTCGCACTCGCCACTGCCCCTGGACGGCCAAGGAAGGCCGCGAGCTGGGCTCCCAGCGTCAGCGGCTGGGCAGCCTCGCCCGACGCATCGTAGAAGCAGAGCGCCAGCGGCGCGTTGTTCACCGTCGCCTCCGCACAGTTCGAACCGGCGTTGAAGGTCCCCGTGTAGGGCACCGTTTCGCCCTCGGGCAGCACCGTCAAGCCCGAGCCATCCAGCGTCACCTCTGCGGAGGCCACCTGCTCGAGAAGCGGAAGGATGATGTCGTAGGTCGCCTGGTCACGCCCCGTCGTCTCCACCCGACCGCAGCTCGGCCGCGGTGTGGTATCGGCGATTTCGGTGTCAGCCACCTCCGTATCGGAGGATCCTGTATCGGCGACCTCCGTGTCGGCGACCTCTGTGTCGGCCGATCCGGAACCCGCGGTGTCACCCGAACCCACGGCGTCAGCGGCCTCGGGCGTGCTCGTCGCATCGCTCCCGCAGCCCACCAGAAACAACGAAGCAACAAGACCGGTCAGCGTCGAAACCCGCATACTACCTCTGCACAAAGCGGATGTGAAAATGATCGTCATGGCCCGGCTCGTGCCGAATGAGCGCCCGCGTACCGCCCCGCGCGGGATACTCAAACCACTTCTTCAGCTGCGTCTCCGTCGCGCCGCGCGCCTGCGCGAACTCGTAGAGCGGCCGCTGCAGGGAGCGGTCCAAGAAGATGTACTCCACATACTCCTGGTCCATCCACGACTTGAACAGATACCACATCCGCTCCGCGTCCAGCTCCTCGCTGCCCACCAGCCGCCAGACGCAGCTCGCGCGCGACTCCTTCGTCAGCAGACAGATGTCGGCATCGAGCCCATTCTGATGGCTCTTGTGCGGCTCCATTTTGCCGCCCCCGGGCAGCGATAGGTCGCCCACGACCAGGCTCGTTCCATCGGGATAGCGAGCAGCCAACCGCGACATCCCCCACTGCAGCGCAGCCACCGTCGCCGGCGTTCCGTTCGCCCGCGCAGGGTTCCGCACCTCGTAGCCAGCCCCCGGCGGCAGCGGCTGACCGGCATTCAATCTGCCCCGGTTCGGCGTGCCGTGCGAGCCGGGCGCAAGATTGTACTCGGCCTCCGCCTCCACATAGATGGTCAGCTTCTGCCCGATGCGGAGCCGGTTGAGATTGACGCCCCGGTTCCAACGCTGCAGGTCGGTCATCGAGAACCCGCGCTTACGGGTGATGGAGAGCCCCGTGTCGCCGGAGCGCACCACATAGGTGCTGCGGGTCTGCCCGCCCTCCGAACTCGCGCTGCTGCCGCGACCGCCCCGACCGTTGCGACTGCTGCTGCCCCCGCGCCCCGGCACCTCTACGCGAAGCTTCTGACCTTCGCGGATGCGATCGCCCTTCACCTTGCTGTTCCATTTTCGCAGGTCGCCGAGCTTCACGCCGTAGCGATGCGCGATGCCACCGAGCG
>CAIWGR010000243.1 GCA_903912275.1 uncultured delta proteobacterium | reverse complement strand
CTTCTGCTCCACGATGGCCCGCGCATCCTTATGCCAGGTGGTCACTGTTTCGCCCGAGCCTGCGCCCGTGTCGTTGCTGCCCGTGTCGGCGGCGCCGCTGCCCGAGCCAGCGCCCGTGTCGGTCACATCGCTGGCCGAGCCCGTGTCGGTCGCCTCGGTCGTGCTGCCGCTGCTACGGCCGGTGTCGGTGCCGCAGGCGGCCAAGAGAAGGAGGCTCAACCCAAGAAGATGCTTCTTGAAAACGCCGCTCCGATCACCCCGGCCGAGATAGGCCAGCTGTGCAGAGACACACCCTACCCCCTTTCGGTTTACAGCGGCAAGATGTCGCGAGCGCTACCGCCCGTCCGCCAACCGCACAAAGCCACCCAGCGTGCCCAGGTAGGCCGCCCCGTCAGGGCCCAGCGCCAGCCCCGCGTAGTGGTTGTTCACAAAGGTCCCGCTGCCCGCAGGAATCTCCCACACCACCGCACCCGTGTCGGCCCGCAGCGCCGCCCACGACCAGTTGTGTCCCGCCTCGTCACCCGCCGGCCGCACGAAGGTGTAGAGCAGCCCCGTCGCCTTCGACACCTTCGCCACCACCGACGGCGCCGCCACCGTCCGGTTCTCCCACACCTTGGTGCATCCGCCGCCGTCTGCCGAAACATCCACCCGCGCAAACCCGCCCAGGCTCTGCGGCCCCACCGCGCCAAAAGTCGGCCCCGTGTAGCCGTAATTGTTCTCCACAAACAGCGACCGCCCCGCCGCGATCAGCGAGTTCTCCGTCGCGCTCCCGCCCGCCTCAAACACAGCCACCTCGCACACCACCCGCACCGCCGCATCGGCTGCCTGCCGCATCACCACCACCTGCATCGGGTCGGCGTTGTCGGTGATGGCCACATAGCCGCCCGCCATCAGCGTCGGCGTTGTCCCCGTGCCTGCACTCACCTGGCTCGGCTTCACGATGCCGCTGTTGTCGTAGCCCTCGCGCCAGACCACCGCCGGCCGTCCACCCGACCCCTCGAGCCGGTAGAGCGCCGCCGTCGTGGCCACAAAGACCCCACCATCGCTGCCCACCGCAAACGAGTTCGCAACCGGCTCGCCCAGCGCCAGCGTCTCGATCGCCGCACCCTCCGCCTCGTAGGGCAGCGCAACAAAGCCCACCAACCCCTGCTGCGACACAAACCAGAGCCGGCCTGCGCTGTCGGGCAGCGCCGACTGCAGCGTGTCGCCGGCCGGCAGCACGGCATCGGTCGCAACCTTTGTCACCACCCGCCACGACCAGACGCCCGCCTCTTCCACCGCCTCGACAATCCAGACCCGCCCATCGATGGCAGGGATCACCGCACGCTCCTGCGCATCGAGGAAGAAGTAGCCGCCACCGCCAAAGTTCGAAAAATCCACCGGGCCCGGCCGCGCCGGCAGCGCCAGTGAGGCCAGCAGCGTCAGCCCGCTCGGCTCCACCAGATGCAGCTTCGTGCCCGTGAGCCCAATGCAGACCGTCGCCAGCAGGCCGTCGGCCCGAAAGGTCATGGTCGCGCAGTCGCCCTGCAGCGAGGCCGACTGCAGCTGCGGGCGCACACCGAGCGGACCCGCCGTCGTGTAGCTGTCGCTCATCGCGCCATCGTTGTGGATGTTGCTCCACGGATTGGCGGCCAGGAAGGGGTGCTGCGCAACCAGGTCATCGGCCGCAAAGGGTGCTGCCGTCCAGGCCGCGCCGATGAGACTCCCCGAGCCCTCCCCTGCGCCGGGAATGGCCGCGATGGGCCTGCCCACAGCCACCGCGCTCGACCCATCGCCGTCCACTGCATCAGCGCCGCTGCCAGAACCGTTCGGAGCTGCCTCCTCCCCCTTCTCGCCGCCGGTACAGGCCGTCAACGCGGCCATCAGGGAGAGCGACACCATCCAGCGAAACTGCCTCATGTCTGCTCCCCCGTTGATGCAACTCACCCCAGCCCGTGCTGCTTCTCGAGGTGGGTCACAATCCGTTGTGCCAGGTCTTCGGTCGCAGGAATCAGCGCCGGCTCCAGCATCGCGTTTACGAGCGGCGCCGTCGGGCCACCCGCCTCCATCATCAGCGTAAAGGCCAGCTCCGACCCCGCCGTCACCGCCGCCCGCGGCGCGGCCGACAGCGCCGGCTGACCACCGCCCTGACGGCCCAGG
>CAIWGR010000242.1 GCA_903912275.1 uncultured delta proteobacterium | reverse complement strand
CGGTCGCCCCAGCTCGGCGAGGGCCTCCTCGGTGTCTGCCTCGATGAAGGCGTCGATTCCCTGCACCAGCGCATGGGTAAGCCGCTCGGTTACGGTGCCGCTCCGCCAGGCATCCACCTTGGCCTCCGCACGCACCGACGCAACCATGGTCGCAGCGTGTGCGACGAGCCGTTCGGTGGCGTCGGGCCGACGGTTCAGGATGAGGTCTTCGACCATTCGCAGCAGCGTGGGCTCAATCTCGCGATAGACGGCGAGCTGGCCAGCATTCACGATGCCCATGTCCAGACCGGCCGCGATGGCGTGGTAGAGGAAGGCCGCGTTGAGTGCCTCACGCACCTCCGTGTTGCCGCGGAAGGCGAAGGAGAGGTTGCTGACGCCGCCGCTCAGCCGCATCGCGGGAAAGTCTCGTTAGAGCGCCCGCACCGAGGCGATGAAGTCGGCCGCGTAGTTGGCATGCTCCTCCATGCCGGTGCCGATGGCGAGCACGTTGGGGTCGAAGAGGATGTCCTCTTCCTCGAAGCCCTCCTCCTTCAGGATGGCGACGGCGCGCGCCGCGATCTGAAGGCGTTGCGCGACCTCTGTGGCCTGCCCGGTCTCGTCGAAGGCCATGACCAAAACTGCCGCGCCGAATCGTCGGCAGATGGCGGCCTGACGGCGGAAGGAGGCCTCGCCCTCCTTGAGGCTCAGCGAGTTCACAATCGCCTTGCCCTGCACGCAGCGGAGCCCAGCCTCGATGACCCGGAAGTCCGACGAGTCGATCATGATGGGCAGCTTTGCAATCGCCGGCTCACTCGCGACCAGATTCAGGAAGTGCGTCATCGCCTCGACGGCGTTCAGCATCGCCTCGTCCATGTTCACATCGAGGATGTTTGCGCCGCCCTCCACCTGGCTCCTCGCCACGTCGAGCGCCTCGTCGAACATGCCCGATCGTATGAGCCGCGCGAACTTCGCAGAGCCCGTCACATTGGTCCGCTCGCCCACCATCACGAAGCCGGTCTCGTCACGCAATTCGAGCAGCTCCAGCCCCGTGTAGCGGCTCCGCTTCGGCGGCTCCGGGAGCAGCCGCGGCGCCACATCCGAGACGGCCTTTGCGATGGCTTCGATGTGGTCGGGCGTGGTCCCGCAGCAGCCGCCCACGCCGTTGATCCAGCCGAGCGCGGCATATTCGCGCAGGATGGCGGCGGTCTGTTCGGGCTCCTCGTCGTACTCTCCAAAGGCGTTCGGAAGACCGGCGTTCGGATAGATGAGCGTGTAGCAATCAGCGACCCGCGAGAGCGTCTCTACGTAGGGCCGCATCTGGGTAGCACCGAGCGCGCAGTTGATGCCGATCGTGAGCGGCTTTGCGTGAGCGATGGAGTACCAGAAGGCCTCCAGCGTCTGCCCCGAGAGGGTGCGGCCGCTGCCGTCGGTCACCGTCACCGAGATCATGAGCGGAATGCGGACGCCACGCGCTGCGAAGACCTCCTCCATCGCCACGATCGCCGCCTTGGCATTGAGCGTGTCGAAGATGGTCTCGATGAGGAGCAGATCCACGCCGCCGTCGAGCAGCGCCTCGATCTGTTCGGCGTAGGCCTCGCGGACCTGATCGAAGGTGGCCGCACGGAAGCCGGGGTTGTTCACATCGGGAGAGAGGGAGAGCGCGCGGTTGGTCGGGCCGATCGCACCGGCGACGAAGAAGGGCCGGCCGGGCTGCTCTGCAGCAACCCGGTCCACCGCTCGTCGGGCGACCTGGGCGGCCGCGATGTTGAGCTCGCGCGAGAGCTCCTCGAGCCCGTAGTCGGCCTGCGAGATCCGCTGCGACGAGAAGGTGTTGGTCTCGATGATGTCGGCTCCCGCGCGCAGATACTGGCAGTGGATCTCCTCCAGTAGCGCAGGTTGCGTGAGCGCGAGCAGATCGCCGTTGCCCTTGAGGTCACGCGGCCATGCAGCGAACCGCTCCCCGCGCAGATCCGCATCGCTCAGCCGGTGGCGCTGGATCATGGTCCCCATCGCTCCGTCCAGAACCACAATGCGCTGCCGCATGAGCTCGGCGAGCGCTCCCTCCTGAAGTCGAGCAGCGATGGGTCGGGTCACGGTCGAACACTCCGGTCTGGGCCCCTTCGGGCAGCCTGCGCTCGCTAGCAGATTGCGCATCTTCTCGGTAGCGTCCGCATCCTCCTGCTGTCCTCCTCCCAGAGTTTCGCCATGCTCAAGACCGGCTCGCCATTCCCCGATTTTTCTGTGCTGAATCACGATGGCCGCACCGTCACCGGCGCAGAGCTCCGCGCGCTCGGCTCACTCGTTGTCTTCTTCTATCCGCGCGCCAACACGCCCGGCTGCACGCTCGAAGCCAAGCGGTTCCGCGACGAGGCTCCGGCCTTCGCTGCAGCCGGCGCAACGATCGTCGGCGTGAGCCAGGATCCGCCCGCTCTCCAGGCCTGCTTTGCCTCCGACCACAGCCTGCCCTTTGCCCTCCTCTGCGACGAGAAGGGCGACCTCTACCGCGCCTTCGGCCTCAAGAAGTACCTCGGCCTCATCCCCCGCCGGACCACCTTCATCTTCGGCCCCGATGGTCGCCTCGCCGAGACCTTCGACTCCATGCTCAACGCCGGGGAGCATGTCGACGTGGCCCTCAGCGCGGTTCAGCGCCTGAACTCCGGCACTCGCTGATCCACTCCTCCATCGTACGGATGCGGTAGGAGATGTCTGGCGTGCCCTGCGGCCAGTGGTGCCACGGCTGCGTTGGCTGTCCGAGCGCTTCGAAGTAGGAGGCTGTGTCTTCGTTGATGCAACGCATCGCCAGGCTCTGGAGGTCCGCTAGGCGGCCCGCGTCACCGACCGCGTGTCCGTTCAAAATGGTAGCGAGGGTGCCGCCATGCCCACGCAGCACCATGCGCCCCCAGGTGAGCACATCGCGCGCGGTCACCTGCATCGTCCGGCGCCCCGCCGTCTCGACCACCATCGTGATGCTGTCGCGCCAGGGGCGCAGGCCTGCGATCCGCTCGGCCGGTAGCGCGACCACCAGGCGGACATCCAGCCACCCTTCCGGCAGAGGCGGCACCACAGGTCCGCCCACAAATCCGCCGATGAGTCGGACACCCTCGCCGAACTTCGGCGCGACCGCAGCAAATCCGAGATCGACGAGTTCAAGGCTCATTCTCCGTCTCCTTCAAAGGCCGAGAGTTCGTGGTCGCGTCCTGCGAGCTTCGCTCCACGCTTGGTACCCTTCACACGCTCCACCTCGGCCAGCCGCGTCTCGAGCGTCTCGATGTTGTCCATGAGCCGCGTGATGAGCTGCGCGATCGGATCCGGGAGATTGGCGTGGTCGAGCCCCTGGCGCACGATCGACTTCTCGGAGGTCACGACGCGGCCCGGAACGCCGACGACGGTGGCGCCCTCGGGCACATCACGGATGACGACCGAGTTGGAGCCGACCTTCGCCCCGTCGCCCAAATGGATGGGGCCCAGCACGCTCGCGTTGGTGCCCACAACAACGCCTCGTCCAAGGGTCGGGTGGCGCTCCTTCCGCTCGAGCGAGGTGCCGCCGAGGACGACCCCTTTGTAGAGCAGGCAGTCATCGCCGACGGTGGCGGTTTCGCCGATGACGATCCCCATGCCGTGGTCGATGAAGACCCGCCGGCCGAAGCGCGCGCCGGGGTGAATCTCGATGCCCGTCCAGCGCCGATTCGCATGTGCGAGCAGCCGCGGCGCAAGCACGAAGCCACGCTGCCACATCGCGTGCGCCGCCCTGTGCAGCCAGAGGGCATGCAGGCCCGGATAGACGAGCAGCACCTCGAGTGCGTGGCGCGCTGCAGGGTCGAGCCGCATGACGGTCTCGATGTCTTCGGCGATGACCTCCAGCAGCGCGGTGAGATCGTGCGGGCCATCCGAGGCGGGTGTCAGTGTGACCCGCGCCGTAGCGTTCGGCCGATCGGGCGGCGCGGAGGGCGTCCGCGTGCGCAGCAGGCGTGCCGCGGTCTGGAGGAGCAGTCCGGCCATCGCGCTACCCGAACAGCGGGGTCGAGAGGTAACGCTCGCCGCACGAGCAGACCACCGTGACGATGTTCTTGCCGGCCATCTCGGGTCGCGCCGCGACGGCCAGCGCTGCGTGCAGGTTTGCGCCGCTGGAGATGCCGCCGAGGATTCCCTCCTCGCGCGCCAGCCTCCGTGCCGCAGCAAAGGCCTGTTCTGCCTTCACGGTTGCCACCTCGTCGACGAGCGACCGATCGAGATTCGCGGGCACAAAGCCAGCACCGATCCCCTCAATCGCGTGCGGCCCCGGCGGCTTACCACTCAGTACGGCACACTTGTCTGGCTCCACCGCAACCACCCGCAGCGAGGGGTTGTGGCGTCGCAAAAAGCGGGACACACCCGTGAGCGTTCCGCCGGTGCCCACGCCCGCGACGAAGCAGTCCACCTGGCCCTGCAGGTCGGCCCAGATCTCCGGACCCGTCGTGGCTTCGTGTGCCGCAGGATTGGCGGGGTTCTCGAACTGCTGCAGCATCACCGAGCCGGGCTCTTCGCGGAGGATGGCGCGCGCCCGATCGACCGCCCCCATCATGCCGCGATTGGCCGGTGTGAGCTCGACCCGCGCGCCGAGGTGCAGCAGGAGTTTGCGCCGCTCCGTGCTGGCGTTGTCGGGCATCGTCAGGGTGAGGCGGTAGCCGCGCGCCGCACAGATGAAGGCCAGGGCGATGCCCGTGTTGCCCGAGGTCGCCTCGACGATGCTTCCGCCCGGCAAGAGCCGTCCCCGCTCTTCCGCGTCCCGCACCATGGCGAGCCCGATCCGGTCCTTGACGCTCGACAGCGGATTGAAGAACTCCACCTTCACAAAGAGCCGGCCTGGAAGCCCCGCGCCAATCCGCTGCAGGGCAACCAGCGGCGTGTCGCCGATCGGCTCGGTGATGGAGGCGTAGAGCGTCATCGGTCCTCGTGAGGGAGTTGCCCCTGCTGCTGCAACCGTGGCGGTTCGTCAAGCCGCCGTCGCGGGGCATCTGTTCGGCGGCTACGGAAGCGACCCCTCCGCCGCGCTGCCCACCCCCCTCCGCCGCGCTTTCCAGCCGCGTCGGCGGATCTCTCGGGTTGCTGTTCGAAATCCTAGAATCATTCATGAATTCAATAGGATGTTGCGCAAACAACAATCTCGCCTGCCCCCTTGCGATACCTGAAAAGGTGTTCACCATAGCGCTCCCTCCCTCCACCAGGTTCGTTATGCCTTCATCCATGAGAGTGCTTCACACCGCCGACTGGCATCTCGGCTTCTCCAACAATGGCATCTCACGCGCCGAGGACCAACGCCGCTTCCTCGCCTGGCTGCGTGAACTCATTGTCTCGCGCGAGGTCGAGCTGCTGCTCGTCTCGGGCGACATCTTCGATCGGGAAGCGCCGTCGTCCGAAGCCATGAAGCTCTACTACGACTTCCTCTCCAGCCTTCGCTCGCTGCCGCAGACGGTTCATGTGGTCATCACCGCCGGCAACCACGATGCGGCGCGCAACCTTGCTGCTCCCAAGGAGCCGCTCCGCTGGGTGAACGCCACCGTGATCGGGCAGCTCAACGCCGACCCGGAGAGCTGGGAGCAGGCGCTGCTCTCTTTCGAGGCGCGTGACGCCAGCCACCCCGGCCTCGTCGTTGCCGCCGTCCCCTTTGTGCAGGCCTATCACCTCGGCAGCGTGCCGCAGGGAATGGAGGGCCAGGCCGAATCGCAGGAGCGGGCGGAGCATGCAATCGGGGGCTGCTACCGGCGGCTTGCTGAGGTCGCCGAAGCGCAGTTCCCGAACCGGCCGCGCATTGCGATGGGCCACCTGACAGTCGGAAAGCCGGCCCCCGAAGACAAGCAGCTCCGCCGCATCCATTCGTGGGATGGCGTCGGCGGACTGCAGGGACTCTCGACCGAAATCTTCGGTACGAGCTACTGCTACGTCGCGCTCGGCCACATCCATCGCGCCTACGCCGTGAGCAGCGCGCCGCCCATCCGGTACGCCGGCAGCCCGGTCGCGCTCGACCATCAGGAGGCGGGTCGGCCACACAGCGTCACCCTGCTGGAGGTAGAGGCCGATGGCACGGTCCGGCATGAGCTTGTGGAGGTGCCGCAAGACCGTGCGCTGCTCACCCTCAACGGCCGCGCTGCGGAGCTCTGCGCGCAGATCGCCAACCTGCCACCGGCCGTGCTCCCCACCCTGCTCGATATCCTCCAGACCGTCGAGCAGCACGAGCTCCACGGGGACAGCGCCATCGATGCGGCCATCGCGGCGCTCCCGGAGCCGCGCCCAATCAAGCTGCGCCATCTCAAGATGCTGCAGGGGACACACGGTGAGCCCAACCCCATCGACCTCCCGCCGCTCGAAGCCGTCACGCCCGAGGAGCTCTTCGCCCGCATGTTCCAGGCGAAGCACAAAGAGCCGCCTGCCGACCACCTCCTTGAACTGTTCCGCACCATCTCTGCCGGCGAAGAGGGTTCCCGATGAAGTTTCACCGTCTTACCATCCGCAACCTCACCACCATCACCGGAGAGCAGGTCG
>CAIWGR010000241.1 GCA_903912275.1 uncultured delta proteobacterium | reverse complement strand
GGCCTGCGCGGCGACGCCGGAAGACTGCGCGTCGGTTGGCGACGAAGATGGCGATGGCGATGCTGACTGCGCCGACAGCGACTGCGCGACGGTCGACGGCTGCTTCGAGGTCTGCGATGACGGCGTCGACAACAACGGCGACGACACGGTGGACTGCCTCGACCCGACCTGCGCTGACGCGGTTGTCTGTGAGAGCTTCTGCGGCGATGGCGTGGTGAATGCGGGCGAGGCCTGCGACGACGGCGCGGCAAACTCGGACATCGACCCCGACGCCTGCCGCAACAACTGCCAGCCGGCCTTCTGCGGCGATGGCGTCTTCGACACGGGCGAGCAGTGCGACAGCGGCAACGCGAATTCTGACACGGAGGCCGACGCCTGCCGGACCAGTTGCGTGCTCCCCTCCTGCGGCGATGGCGCCCTGGACTTTGGCGAAGAGTGCGATGGCGGCGTGAACGCGAGCGACACCGTGGCTGACGCCTGCCGCACCAGCTGCAAGCTCCCGGTCTGCGGCGACGGCGCTGTGGACACGGGCGAGGGCTGCGATGCCGGTGCCGCCAACAGCGACACGACCGTCGACGGCTGCCGCACCAACTGCGCGGTTGCCTCCTGCGGTGATGGCGTGCTCGATGCCGGCGAGGCCTGCGACAACGGCGTCAACAACAGCGACACGGTCGCCGGCGCCTGCCGCACCCGCTGCCTCCTCGCCGGTTGTGGCGACGGTGTGGTGGACGCTGGCGAGGCCTGTGACAACGGCGCCGCGAACAGCGACAGTGGCGCCAACGCCTGCCGCACCACCTGCGCGCTCCCCACCTGTGGCGATGGCGTGGTAGATTCCGGCGAGGGCTGCGATGCTGGCGCCGCGAACAGCGACACGGCGGCCAACGCCTGCCGCACCTCCTGCGCGCTCCCCGCCTGCGGCGATGGCGTTCAGGATGCGGGCGAGGCCTGCGACGCGGGCGCGCTGAACGGCAACGGCAGCACCAACGCCTGCCGCACCGCCTGCCTGCTGCCCGGCTGCGGCGATGGCATCCTCGATGCGGGTGAGGCCTGCGACAACGGTCGCGCCAATTCCGACTCGGCGGCCGACGCCTGCCGCACCTCCTGCACCGCGGCGACCTGCGGCGACGGCATTCTGGACAGCCTCGAGGCCTGCGACAGCGGCGCCGCCAACTCCGATTCGGCGGCTGACGCCTGCCGCACCAGCTGCACCGCAGCAACCTGCGGCGACGGCACCGTCGACAGCTTTGAGCTCTGCGACAACGGCGCCGCCAACTCCGACACGGCCGCCAACGGCTGCCGCACCACCTGCGCGCCCGCCTCCTGCGGCGACGGCGTGGTAGACACGGGCGAGAGCTGTGACGCAGGCGCTGCCAACTCCGACACGGCCGCCGACGGCTGCCGCACGAGCTGCGCCGCGGCCTCCTGCGGCGACGGTGTCATCGATGCGGGCGAGCAGTGCGACGATGGCGCCGCCAACGGCAGCACCAGCGTCTGCGCCGGAACCTGCGTCATCAACCATGCGCTCGCCTGCGGCGATGCCGACCTCCGCGACCCCTCGCTCACCGACCCGCCGGCAGGAACCCGCTTCCTCGTGCAGGGCAACTTGAACGGCGCGAGCGACGACTTTGCGGGCGGCTGCGGCGCCAACCCCGGCGTCGAAGAGGTTGTTGTCTTCGTGGCGCCCACAACGGGCGACTACGTTGCACGCACCGCCTTCCTCGGCACCATCGCCGACACCAGCGTGCGCGTCCTCACCGACTGCGGCAGCGTCGACTCCGAGATTGCCTGCGGCGCCGACGGCGCGACCGCCGGCGATGTTCGCGGCGAGACCACCTTCAGCGCCATCGCCGGCCGCGCCTACTACATCTTGGTCGAAGCCGAGCACGGCACAGAGGCCCCCTACCTGCTCGAGGTCGCACCCGTCGTCGCCTCCTCGGCGCCCGTTGTTGCGACAGCCAGCGCACGCTATCTCAGCGCCACCAACATCCAGGTCGCGCTCACCGGTAGCGACGCCGAGCAGGATGTGGCCAGCATCGAGATCTTTGCGGTCACGACGACCGCCGGCGACGGCAGCGGCTCCGGCGCCATCCCGCCCAGCACCGAGCGGACGCTCATCGGCACCTTCGCGCGCAACAACCTCTCCTACACCGGCGCGCACGGCTTCTCGACCAACGTCGAACTGACCGCCGCGCTCGATAGCGCCGTCACCGGCCTCGAGGTCGTCGCCATCGATCGGGCTGGCAACCAGAGTGCGCCCTTCGCCATCGCGGCGCCCCTCTACACCGCGCCCACGGCCGTTGCCTCTGGCGCCGCCTGCGACCCGACCCAGCAGCTCACCGTCTGCACGGCGCCCCAGGCCTGTAACCGGCAGTCGAACGGCACCTACATCTGCGCCGCTACCAGCGCACCCTCCCTTGCCAGCGCGACCGTCACCCGCGTCGACCTGACCACCGCCTCGGTCCGCCTCACCGGCTTCGACACCAACGCCGACGTGACCCGCTTCCGCGCCGAGTTCTACAACGCAAGCAACGGTCGGCTCGGCCAGGTGGAGGGCAACCTCAGCGCCACGTTGCTCGGACAGGCCAACTACGATGTCACCTTCCCGCTCACGGGTGTGAACGGCTTCCCCACCGCAACCCAGATCCGCTTCGTCGCCATCGACCAGCGCGGTCTTGTCTCGAACCAGCTCGCCGCCCCGCTTGCCGGCTTCGCCGACCGCACCTCCGGTCAGAGTTGCGACCCATCGGGCCTCGCAAACCGCTGCGCCACCGGCCTCTCCTGCCAGCCCACGCAGGATGGCGGAACCGCCTGCGCCGCTCCCTCGGCCCCCGTCTTCACCGGCTTCGCGGCCGATATCACCGGCCTTGGCGTTGCCTCCTTCGGTCCCGTCAGCGGCTTCGACGCCGATGGCGGCCTGACCAACCTCACCGTCACCTGGAGCTTTGTTGGCGGTGGCACGGACAGCGTCGACTACCCGCTCTCCGGCTTCACCTTCCTGAAGTCTGGCAGCTACACCTTCGAGGGGTCGGCGCCCGTCTCGGTCGTCTTCACCGTCTCCGACAGCAGCGGCAACGAGACCTCCTCGACCTCCATCGCCGTCGCGCAGCCCGGCGACCCGGGTGCCCCCTGCGAGCGGAGCGGAACGGCCTGCCTTGCCAACGACTACGCCTGCGGCCTCGGTCAGTACTGCGAGCCCACCGCGGCGCCGGTCCTCACCTCCTTCAGCTTCTCGCGCACCGACCTTAACAACGGCTCCGCCGAGCTGACTGGCAGCGACGACAACGGTGACATCGCACAGGTGCGCATCGACGCGCTCGATGAGACCGGTGGCCCCATCGTCGGCCTCGGCTGGGTCTTCGACCTCTCGACGATGAGCGACGCCACCCTGTCGGAGATCGTCGACGTCGTCGGCATCGAGACCCTCCGCAACGGCAGCACCCTCTCGGCGACGCTCATCGACCGCACCGGCCTTGAGAGCAACACCATCACCATCCCGCTCCCCGGCATCGTCGGCGTGGGCGGCGACTGCTCCGATGCCGCCGTCGCGATCTGCGCAGCCAGCCTCGCGTGCAGCGAAGGCCTCTGCATCGAGGTCAACCCCTTCATCAGCTCGCTAACGGTCAGCCGCACCGATTCGACCACCTTCACCTTCGGCCTGACCGGCGGCGACCCGAACGGCGATGCAACCAGCTTCGCCTACACCGTGTTTGGCCCCACGGGCGCCACCATCGCGTCGGGTGAGACCGCTTCGCCCGTTGACCACGTCGACCTCGGCGGCTCCTTCGATGTTGCAGTGACCCTCACGCTCGCCGGTATCCCGAACGGCTCGACCGTCGCCATCAGCGTCGCCGACGCCGCCGGCCACACGAGCGCCGACGTCACCGATGCGCTGCCGCTCTTGGTCGCCATCGGCGGTGACTGCGCAGACGACGCGACCATCGATGCCTGCGTCACTGGCGCTCTCTGCACGAGCGGCATCTGCCTCACCGATGCCCCGGTCATCAACAGCATCTCGGCCACCCGCACCTCGCTCGACGGCGCCTCGGTCACCCTCCGCGTTGGCGATGCGCTCTCGAACGTGAACGGCCTTGTCTTCACCGCGCTCGACAGCTGGGGCGATGTGCTCGGCACGCTCGCAAGCGACACGGTCGCCCAGGAGGGCCCCTTCTCCACCTTCGTCAAGGAGCTGACCGGCCTCTCTGCCTACCCGACCGCAGCAGCCATCGGTGTCGAAGTTCTCGACGCGACCGGCAACAGCACCTCGACCAACGCGGCCATCCCGTCGGAGGTCGCGCTGGGCGCCACCTGCCGCACCGCGCTTGACCTCTGCGGCGGCGGCAACTTCTGCGCTACCGTCACGGGCGCGCCCGTCTGCAGCTCGCATGCGCCTGCGGTCACGGCGCTCACCGTCAACACCGCCGTCGACCTGCGTACCTTCTCGCTCACCGTTGCGGGCTTCGATGCCGACGCCGACATCACCCAGCTCGAGGTCACCTACTCGATCGACGGCGATGCCGCTGTCACCTCGACCTACACGGTGCTGGATGGCGACTTCAGCCAGGCTGCCGACGGTACCGTCTCCTTCACCACAGAGGCCCGCTGGGACATCGTGCAGATGGGGCAGTTCAACCTCATCAGCGCGAAGTTCACCGACGCAGCGACCCTTATTGCTAGCCGCGACCTGGCCTACGGCGACTTTGCCCCGCTCGTGCCGAGCTCGGACTGCGACCCGGCGGGCCGGCCCTGTGGCGCGGGCCTCTTCTGCGCGGTGGAGACGGGCGTCTGCACCTTCGACACGGCTGCAGCCTGCGGCACGGGCGTCGATGTGACCCCGCTTGAGAGCGGCACCAGCGATGGTTCCGGCGCCTACAGCCTGACGGGCCTCGTGACGCCCGTCTCCACCGCGGCCGCACTCGGCGACTGCGGCTCCGACGGCGACGAGACCGCCATCGTCTTCACCGTTGGTTCGGGCGATTGGGATGTTGTCGTGACCTCGTCCGACGCAGTGTTCGTCACGGTGGTTGAGGGTTACTGCGCCATCGCGACCCCTGCTGTCTGCGAGGCGACCACGGATGGTCTGTTCTCCACCACCGTTTCGACCTCTTCAGATACGGCCAAGTACCTCCTCGTCGAGTCGGCCACGCCGGGCGTCGCCGCAACCGTCGACGTCGTCGCGACCCCCGTCCTCCCCTAGGCGATTGTTGCTGCGTCACGTTGCCGATGACACGGCAGCGTTGACCGCTCTGCCTCTGCTCCGTTACCTTACGGCTTCGCCCAAAGAAGCCGCAAACGGAGTCGTGACCGCATGAAGCAGATCGCCAGAGCCAGCCGCTCCCTCTTTGCCATCTTCTTCCTTGCCGGCTGCACCGCTGCGGCAGGCGGAACAGACGACCGGAGCGGTGGGTCGCAGGTACGCGATACCGGCCGTGGCGGCGCATCCGACAGCGGCCTTTCCGACAGTACCGACCCGCTCGATACGATCGACCCGCTCGATACGACCGACCCCGGGTCGGGAAGCGACACCACCACCGATGATGCGCTGACCGACAGCGCTCTCTCCGACAGCAGCGCCGAGGACACCACGCCCGACGCTCCGCCCCTCGATGTCGACAGCGACGCGGTCATCGACGGCGGCGGCGTCTACGACGACGCCACGGGCGATGTGGCCCCGAACCCCGACCTCTGCCCCGTCTCTGCCCAGGTGCCCACGCTCTGCGTCGCGGCCCTCGCCAGCGAAGACGCGGCCCGCCTCTGCGACGGCTACGACAACGACTGCGATGGTGAGATCGACGAGGGCTGCATCTGCAAGCTCGGCGAGGCGCAGGCCTGCTTCGCCGGCCCGCCGGGGCGCGCCAATGTGGGCGCCTGCGAGCTTGGCACCCAGGTCTGCACCGCCGGTACGGGCGCCGAACACTGGGGCCCCTGTGAGCGGGGCCGCGGGCCGACGACCGAGGTCTGCGACGGCCTCGACAACGACTGCAACGGCTGCACCGACGAGCTCTTCGGCTGCAGCCCCGACGTGCAGTGCCCCGGCCCCGGCGACCCGCGCGTGCCCGACGGCCGCCCCTTCACCGACTACGCCCTCCGCGGCGGAGACTTCTTCGGCGGCACGGCCCGCACCTGGTCGTGGACCGTGACCGGCGGCCCTTGCGACGCCATCCTCCCCACGCCGAGCTACACGCTGACGGGCGCCAACACGCAGAACGCCACCCTCCGCCCGCTGCTCTCCGGCAGCTACACCGTGACGCTCACCGTCGTCGATACCGACGGCGGCATCTTCACCTGCACCTGGGTCGTTCAGATCGTCGGCCCCGGCGTCCGCATCGAGATGTGCTATCCTGAGAGCACGACCTCCGACCTCGACCTCTACCTCATGGGCCCCGGCTTCACGAACCCCTGGTATCCGTCGCGCCTCGATACCTTCACACCGAGCCCCAACGCCTGTTCATGGGCCAACTGCGAGGCCAACATCCGCGGTGTCGATGGCCGCGTGAACTGGGGCTATCCCGGCAGCCCGCTCGACGCCTGCGTCGGCGGTCCGCTCGGTGCCGACTGGCGGCTCCAGGGCTTCTGCACCAACCCCCGCCTCGACATCGACAACAACCTCTCGGAGGGCATCGGCCTGCCGGAAAACATCAACGTCGATGTGCCCAACAACGGCGACCGCTTCCGCGTGATGGTTCAGAACTTCACCGGCACCCTCGCGCGCCCCATCGTCAACATCTACTGCGGCGGTCGCCTCACCGCCTCCTTCGGCACCGCACCCGACACCATCACCGGCTACCGCGGCTCGCGCGGCTCCATCAGCGTGGGCGCCATGTGGCGCGTTGCAGATGTGACCGCCACAGTCGACGCGGCCGGCGTCACCACGGGCTGCGTGGTCAACGCCATCCACCCGCCCGGCGCAGCGACCGGCTACTACATCACCAACGACGACCCCTCGTTCTAGCGCGGGTCTGCGTCACTACGCCGGGGTCATTCCGC
>CAIWGR010000240.1 GCA_903912275.1 uncultured delta proteobacterium | reverse complement strand
GTACTGGCGTAGAGGAAGACATCGCTGCGCTTCAAGCACAGGTAGATTCGCTTGAGAACCGACTTGACTCTATGCAGTCAGGACTTGATGAAGTCAATGCCCGACTTGATGCTCTTGAGAATGCAGAACCGCCGCCGTCAGCTGTCGTGGTGTCGGAGTACATGGTTGACTGCAACCGGGTAACCCTCTATGACAGAGCGTCGGCAGAAATGCTGGCGGCGAGAACGGCGGGGCTTCTTGACGGGTTTGAGTATATTTATACCGGCTGCCCGCTGGTGGAAGGCGTAGTAGGGTCGATGCCCGCAGTTACTGTAGCGCAGGTACGGGAGCTCGACATAGATGCAACCTGCGGGGTTTCGGCGTGCGAAAACACGTCAGCTAACGGATGGTGGTACAACTCCAACTCCGGCGGGTACATTGCTGCAGGCGGATGGGATGACATGCGGATGTCACCGGGTATGCAGTTACGCTTCGACGATGTTCGCGGGGTCGTGTACACCGTGAATGACTATCGCTCAACGTCATCCGGATCTACGGATCCTCTCTGGTATGCAGTCACGGTCGTTGGGGAGAAAGCCTACACTGCCCCTACTGGTTGGTACTAAACACTCAACAACACCCCTCTGCTTGCGCGTGAAGCAGACTTCCAACATCTAATAAATACATGAAGGTACACACTCATGTTCATGTTCCTCGTAACTTTTGCCTTAGCTCGCCCGCCCGTTGATGTCGTAACGACTACAGTGGGACAGGGGATAACGTTAACGTCCAAGGGGGGCCGCATGTCCCTGTACTTTGCCGACTCCCGGGACAGCTTCCTCTGCTCGACGTGGCCGAAGGGCATGCTCGCAGCGTGGCCCGGCTTCATCGACAAGGTGTTGGCGGAAGCCGCGGCTCACCCTAACGCCGATTTCGGGAATGCCCTGACTGGGTACAATTCTTACGCCGTGTCCCGGTCCCCGGGTATGTGTGACTTGGGGGCAGACACGCACACCGGGGCGGTTTTCATCACGCTGACACACACTGATGGGTGCTACGGCCAAGCAGGTTGTCTCTATAGCAACGTCACTCTGCATCCTTCGAGTGAGGAGTTGCAGCAGTTCCACAACATCCTGATTGACCTAACCAGTAAGTAACACCAATCAACAACTCAAAAGGTACACACTTGCTGGCTCGCCGGGGCCATGGCGGGCGTCAGCGCAGGCACTTCGACAGGAAGCACCTGCTTGGGTGCGCTGACCTTGGGCCCGCCAATCCCGCACGTGCGCCAGTTGTCCACAGTGGAACTCGGGGCGCCCAGCGCACGGGCCGCGGCAGACGAGTCTCACCGTACCGCAAGTGCCACCGCCTGGACCTTCTCTTCCTGTGTAGACACGTCCGTGCCCTGACTTTGTTTCGTTCGACATCCTGACCTTTGCCACACGACCCGCACCGAATCAGGGTGGTCGGGGTTTCAGGTCGCTACCGGGTGGTCAGGGTGCGACAAGAGCACGTACCCCCATCAATTCACCACCCCCGCCCCATCCACCACCACAACCTCCCCCGCCCAAGCCCGCGCCCCCTCCACATCCAGAAACGCCCCCCGCAAGAACTCCTGCTCGAACTCCTCCGGCAAACACTCCTGAAACGCTGAGAGCGAGGCCGCCCGCGTCGAGCTGTCGATCCGCGCCCACTCGCCGGGCAGCTCGCCGCTCACCAGCGCCTCCTGTACGGCGATCACCTGCTCCACGATGTCCGCCCGCGTGGACCGGATCTTCACCGAGAGGTTGCTGATCGACGTCGGCGCGCCGGTCTCCTGCTCGAGCAGCCGCGCTAGCACCGTGTTGATCCGCGCCCCGGCGAAGGTGTGCCAGACCGAGCGGTCCCCGTCGCGGGTCACCGGCCGCCCGCGCGCGGACACGGGGAGGTCACGCACCTGCTCGCGCGCATGAGCCAGCCACCCGGCGGCCGCATCGCTGGCTCCTTCTGGGGCGCCGTCACCGATCAGCAGGTCGAGGATGCGCTCGCACACCGCCCGCGAGAACCCCGAGGGCCGACCCGTCCAGGAGGGCACGACCCCGGCTGCCGCGGGGCGGGCCCGGATAATGCCGCGGTCCAGGTCGATCTCGTCGGCGGTCCAGCCCTTCCCGGCGAGGCGAAACGCCTTTTTTGCCGCGAGCTGCCCCGCGAACCAGCTCTGAATGGTGCCGACCTCGCGGTTGCCATGCAGAACGGTGAGCACGCTCGGCGACTCGAACACGGCGTAGAGGCTGAAGAAGTTGCGGGCGCCGAAGCTCTTCTCCGCGCGACGCCCGAGCAGGAGCACGCCGTCGGCCTCCTCCAGCCACCCCTCGGCGAGCATGAACGCGAGCAGGCGCGCCCACTCGTCGGCGGTGATGCCGGAGAAGGAAGGGACCGGCATGAGCCGGCTCACTAAGTCTGCTCGGGTGAGCCCGCCTGTCTCCAACAGGTTCGCGAAGAGCTGGTGGACCGCCACGTTCCAGGCGCGCGTCGTGGGCCGGATGTCCTCGATCCAGCGGTCCAAGAAGCGGGAGACCAGCGCCATGGCGAGCAGGAGGTCTACGGGGGCATCCGCGATGAAGGTCATGCGGGGGACGCTGCCCGCCCGGCGACCGGTGCGGCCGAGGCGCTGCGCGAGCGACGACACGGTAGACGGGGCGTCGAGCTGGAAGATGTGGTCCAGGTCG
>CAIWGR010000239.1 GCA_903912275.1 uncultured delta proteobacterium | reverse complement strand
CGCGTTTCCGGCTTCGCCTGCCTCAAATCCTTCGGCTGCGAGTCGCGCACGCAGCGCCACTACCTGCGCTCCGGTAGACTTCTTCGACAGCACCTGCGTCCCCGTGAGCGGCTTCCAGCCATCACGCGCCGCGTAGTCGAAGTAGCGTCCAACCGCCTTCTGCAGCGGGGCGTAATCAAGCGCGGCAGGACGCAGCCCGCTGAGAAACGCGCCCATGTCTGCTGCCTTCAGCCCGTCGGCCGCTAGCCGCAGCGTCTCGTCGCGCCGTCGCGCAGCCTCGGCTACGGGGTCGATGGGGCGATCCATTTCCGGCGCCTGGCGGAAGGGAAACTGATAGTTTCGGTTCTGCGCCCGCTGGAGGTCAATCCAGGTGAGGAAGTCGCCGGCCAGGCTCAGCTCGACCGTTGCCAGCAGTTCGAAGTGCCGTCTCCGCTGCGCCACAGCTGCCCGGTAGGCCGCCGCAACGTGGGGCAGTGGCGACGCCGCAGGGTCCAGCAGAAGCGCGAGCGCACCATCCTCGGTACGCGGCTGCTCCGACTCGGTCCACCAACTGTCGAGCCGCTCCAAGTCTCCGGGCCCGAGCAACTTGTCGAAGGCCGGCTCCTTGAATGTTGCCAGCTCGGCGAGCGCCTTTGCCCGCGGCTCTGCGCGGAACAACGCAGGGTCCATGCCGTCCAACAGGACCTCTCCGAAGAGGGCATCTGCGGCCTCGCCCGACCCATTCATTGCGGCCTCGGCAGTGAAGATAGGGCGGTCGCCGTGGGCACTGTAGAGACCAAGTAGGAGCTCTTTGGCGGGCAAGTGCAACGCCGTCGCCCAGCTCTCGCCGAGCTGCGTGATGGGTGCCTTCTGGGAGCCCTCCCGTGCGACAGCCGCAGCGAGCATCGCACTCAGTTGCGCGCCAAACCGCCTGGCTTCCGGTGATTCGTGCCGGCGCTTGAACCGCTCGGAGAGCGTGCCTTGATCCGCATCGCCGCCCAGCATCGTACATCCGCCAAGCAGGATGACGGCCAACACAATTCCTACGCTACGCCGATGGCATGAGATCCGCTTCACGCTGCCCCCTAGATGCGCCGCCCCTCCGCGACGCTCCACGGGCCCGAGAGCAATGGCCTCCGAACCCCTGTGCCAGCGACACTACGCGCCTTTGCCCAACTCTCCAACTTCTCCGCTCCCGTCCGCGATGACCGCGCTCGGTCAGCCTCCGAGAACACGGAACAGCAGCCAGAGCAGAAGGCCCACGCCCAGCGCCACGCCAACCCCGCGCCACAGCCGCTTCCCGTCGCCCTCCCCGCCGCGAAGGCCCGATGCGACGGTCCGCACGCGCAGCGTATGATCAGCCTCCTCAGGGCTGAACTCCGCGGCAAGACGCTCCGCGTCGCGCCCGGCCTGCTCGCGCGTCGGCACGGAACCAAATCGCTGGCGCCGCGCTGGCGCATCGAGCGGCAACGGCCCGCTGTAGGTCGCGCCAAGCAGTGCGCGCGTCTCCGCGATGTGATCGGCGAACAGCGTGCGGATGACCTCGCCCAACTGGGCCTCGTCGCAACGCCCCTCATCCAGTTCCAGCCCCTCGAGGGCGGCGGCAAGTGCGCCGCAATCCTCGAACCTGTCCCGTGGGTCGCGCGCCAGTGCCCGCATCATGATCGAAGACAGCGCCGGCGAAAACCCGGGAACCAGGCTGGTCGGAACAGCGATGTTCGCCCGCGAAACCATCCGCATCGTCGCCATGTCGCTATCGGCCTTGAAGAGCCGACGCATCATCGTCAGCTCGTACAGCACCACGCCGAGCGCAAACTGATCCGATGCAGCCGTTACCTCAAGTCCGTCCACCTGCTCCGGCGACATGTAGCCGAACTTGCCCGGCAGTTGACCCGGACGGACCTCCATGAAGGCCGCCTCGGCGCGCGCAATCCCAAAGTCCAAGACCTTCACGCGGCCCGTGTAATCGACCATCAGGTTGGGCGGCGACACATCGCGGTGCACCAGCCCGAGCAGCTGACCACCTGCGCTCCGGCGCGTGTGAAAGTGGTGAAGGCCGCGCGCCGCCTCGGCGATGATGAAGACAACCTCGCTCGCCCGGAGCGGTCGACCCGTTACCAACGCCCGCTCCGCCAGTGCTCGGAGGTCCTCGCCCCAGACAAACTCCAGGGGGAGCACCAGCTCGCCGGACACCTCCAACGGCGGCATTGCCTTGACGATGTTGGGGTGGTCGAGCTGCTGCGCCACGCCGACTTCAGCACCAAAGAGCGCCCGCAACTCGGGGTCATCGCGGAGCTCCGTCAGGATGCGCTTGACGACGATCTCCTGTCCCGCGGGTGTGCCCGCGGGCCGGGCCAGATAGGTGGTCGCCATGCCCCCCGAGGCCAATGGCTTGATGATGTCGTAGGGGCCGAAACGTTCCAGAATGCCCTCCCAGGGCGAATCCGCCGGAACGCGGTCCGACATCCAAAAAATACTCCCGCATGGCAGGCGGGCTGTCAACAACCTCGCACCCCATCGTTTTGCCGTCGCGTGGGGTTCGGATTGAATCGAAGCAGGCCATGCGGTAGACGACTGCCGCCATGCAGCCACTGGGGAAGGGCTGCTCGGTTCACAATCTAACGGCCGACTGCTTCGGCCCCGAGAGGTCTTGTCATGGATCGCAATCTGGCGCTTGAGTTCATCCGCGTTACCGAAGCCGCCGCCATCGCAGCGGCGCGTACCATGGGGCGCGGCGACGCCGACCTCAGCGACGATGCGGCCGTGACCGCCATGCGGACAGCCTTCTCGGGCCTCGACATCGACGGCACCGTCGTCATCGGTGAAGGTGAGCGCGACGAGGCGCCCATGCTCTACATCGGAGAGCGTGTCGGCCGCGCCAGCTCGGGGGCGCCCGCGCTCGACATCGCACTCGACCCGCTCGAAGGCACCAGCCTCTGCGCCTACGGCCGCGCAGGCGGTCTGGCAGTGCTCGCGGCAGGTCCCAGCGGCTGCTTCCTCCATGCACCCGATGTCTACATGGAGAAGGTCGCCTCCGGCCCGCTCGGCCGCGGCGTCATCAGCGTCCGCAAGTCCCCCACCCAGAACCTCATCGAGCTCGCAGCAAAGAAGGGTGTTCCCGTCGAAGACCTCACCGTCATCATTCTCGACCGCACCCGCCACGAAGACATTATCCGTGAAGTGCGTGCCGCCGGCGCCCGCATCCGCCTTATCCAGGACGGCGACGTGCATGCCGCCATCGCCACCTGCCACCAGGAGACCGGTATCGACCTCCTCCTCGGCACAGGTGGCGCACCCGAGGGCGTCCTCGCTGCCGCTGCCCTGCAGTGTCTGGGTGGCGAGATGGAGGGCCGCCTCCTGTTCAAGAATGACCAGCAGATCGAGCGGGCACAGACCATGATGCCAGGCCAGGATGTCCACCGCGTCCTCTCCATCAACGACCTCGCCTATGGCGACATCCTCTTCGCGGCCACCGGCGTCACCAGCGGTGACATGCTCAAGGGTGTTCGCTTTGAGTCGGGCGGCGTCTGCGAGACGCACTCCATTGTCATGCGTGCAAAGACCGGCACTGTCCGCTTTGTGGAGGCCCGTCACAACCTCGGTCGCAAGGACCCGTCGATTCGTTGATCCACCCGCAACCGTCACGCTTGACAAAAGATCGTGGCAATCGGTAGCCAAGCCCTGCAAGCCGACCTCCTCCCGTTCAAGCGCATGGCCGACAAGAGCAAGAGCATCACGCCCTCAGGGGTCGCAAAGCGCCAGGGCCGAAAGGGGCTTCGTCGCTCCAAGACCCTGAACGCGCGCCGCCTCTCCAAGGATGAGGTAGCCGAGACCGACGAGATTATCGCCGCCTCCAGCCACGTGCGTCCGGCCCACCGCGGCCAGTGCGCAAACGGCCCACGCCCCTGTCCTTGGGTCGCCTGCAAGTTCCACCTCTACCTCGATGTGAACCCCGAGACCGGGACCATCAAACTCAACTTCCCCGACCTCGAGCCGTGGGAGATGAAAGAGACCTGCGCGCTTGATGTCGCCGACCGCGGCGGCATCACGCTCTAAGAGGTCGGCGAAATCCTCAACCTGACCCGCGAACGCATCCGTCAGGTCGAGGTCTTCGGACTCGAGAAACTCAAGATCGAATACTCCGACCTGCTCGGCGACGACTAGCCGTCTCCGAGATTTGGCACCGAACCTGGGAAGGTCCATGCCCTCGACTGAACGCGTTCGACCACGCGCGCTGCTGTCGGTCTCCGACAAGCAGGGCCTCGCCCCGCTCGCAACCCGCCTCGCCGCTGCCGGTTACCAGCTGGTCTCCACCGGCGGCACCTTCAAGGCGCTACAGGCTGCAGGAATCCCCGTTACCTACGTCTCTGAGATTACGGGTTTTCCGGAGATCCTCGACGGCCGCGTCAAGACGCTCCACCCGGCCGTACACGGCGGAATCCTCTTCCGCCGCGACCTCGCCGAACACGCCGCGCAACTGGCG
>CAIWGR010000238.1 GCA_903912275.1 uncultured delta proteobacterium | reverse complement strand
CTCGTGGGATGTGGGATCGATGCTCTCGGACGGCTTCATAGGACCTCATAGGGGTGACATCCCATTCTCGTCGTCTGCGGCCGGTTGTTGCCTGGCTGCGTCGAAGTTCCGCACGCCCTCCCCCATTGACACCCCGCACCCCGCGCAGCCATACCGCGGCTCGCGGGGGCATCGAGACGGATGCGCCCTACCCCACCGAGGTGAGCAGTCATGGGCTTCTTCCGCTTCTCCAGGCGCATCAAGATTCTGCCGGGTGTCTCCATCAACCTGAGCAAGAGCGGCGTTTCGGCTTCGGTTGGGCCGCGCGGCGCCAAAATCAACATCGGCAAGCGGGGCGTGCGCGCCAACCTGGGCATCCCCGGCACCGGGATGGGCTACTCCACCAAAATCACCAGCTTCGACGACCGGAGCAACGACAGCGGTGGCAACGGCGGAAGCAGCCAGAACGAGCCTGCGCCCTACCGGCCGCCCCGCCCCAACCCCACCGGCTTTGCACCGCGCAACGCGCCCAACCCCACCGGCTTTGCATCCCGCGGCGCTGCACCCGATGCGGAGCGGGAAGAGGAGCCCTCCCACCTGCCCGAGGCCTACCCCGCAGAGGCCCCCGCCGAGGAGAGCGGAGGCTGCAGCATGGGCTGCCTCGCCACCCTCCTCCTCATCGGCTTCGGCCTCTTCCTGCTCACCATCATCGCCAAGGGGTGAGCGCCCGCCTCCATTGAGAAAAGCGCCCTCCGCGGGTAGGGTCGCCCTCCTCTACCGACCGACGGAGCGCTCCGGCCACCATGTCTGACAGCAAGCAACTCGCAGCAGCACCCATCCGCGCCGCCATCGCAGAGCTCGACCCATCGCAGACCCTCTCCGTCGACGAGGTCGCAGCCCTGCTCGCCGCGCCCCCCAAGCCCGAGCTCGGCGACTTCGCCTTCCCCTGCTTCCTGCTCGCACGGGCCCTCAAGCAGGCGCCCCCCGCCATCGCCGCAAAGCTGGCCGAGCAGCTCGCCGCAGACCCCGACTCCGGCTTTGCAGCCGTCTCGGCGCTCGGCCCCTACATCAACCTCCGGCTCGACCCCGCAGCCCGCACCGCACGGGTCGTCTCTGCCGCACTCGACCCCGTCTGGGGCGCCCTGCCCGACGGCACCGGCAAGACCATCGGCATCGACTACTCCTCCCCCAACATCGCCAAGCCCTTCGGCATCGGACACCTCCGCTCCACCGCCATCGGCCAGGCCCTCGCCAACCTCCACCGCACGCTGGGCTACCGGGTGGTCGCCATCAACCACCTCGGCGACTGGGGCACCCAGTTCGGCAAGCTCATGGCCGCCTTCGAGCGCTGGGGCGACGAGAGCGCGCTGCAGGCCGACCCCATCCAGCACCTCTACGACCTCTATGTGCGCTTCCACGAAGAGGCCAAGGCCAACCCCGCGCTCGACGACGAGGGGCGCGGCTGGTTCCGCCGCCTCGAGCAGGGCGACCCCGCCGCGCACGCCTACTGGGAGCGGTTCCGCGCCCTCTCGCTCCGCGAGTTCCACCGCATCTACGAACGGCTCGGCGTCTCCTTCGACCACGAGTGGGGCGAGGCCTTCTACAACAATATGCTGGCCTCGCTCGTCGACGACGTGAAGGCCACCGGCCTCACCGAAGAGAGCGAAGGGGCGCTGGTGGTTAAGCTCGACGACCTCGGACTTCCGCCCTGCCTCATCATCAAGAGCGACGGCGCCACCCTCTACTCCACCCGCGACCTCGCCGCCGCCCGCTACCGCTACGAGCAGCTCGGCTTCGAGAAGTTCCTTTACGTGGTGGGCCACGCCCAGGCGGTCCACTTCAAGCAGGTCTTCGCCGTGCTGCAGCGCATGGGCTACGACTGGGCAGACCGCTGCATCCATGTGCCCTTCGGCATGATCCTGGGCATCTCCACCCGCAAGGGCACGCTGGTCTTCCTCGAAGACATCCTCAACCGGGGCAAGGAGCTGGTGCGCGAGATCATGGCAGACCGCGAAGGCTTCACCGACGCGGAGCGGGAGCAGGTGTCGGAGCAGGTCTCCATCGGCGCCATCGTCTTCTACGACCTCTCGCGCGGCCGCATCAAAGACTACCCCTTCGAGTGGGATGCCATCCTGCGCGGCCTGCGCCCCGGCGAGCATGGCCCCACCGGCCCCTACCTGCAGTACACCCATGTGCGGCTCCGGGCGCTCGAAGAGAAGTTCGCCGAGAAGTTCGGCGCGCTGCCCGAGGCCCTTGCCAACGAGGCCACGGAGGCGCTCCACACCGCCGACTGCGCCCACCTGGTGGCGCTGCTGGAGCGCTACCCCGCAACGCTGCGCCAGGCCGCGAGCGAGCTCGAGCCGGCCGTCATCTCCCGCTTCCTGCTGGAGCTGGCCGAGGGCTTCAACACCTTCTACTCGTCGGGCACCCGGGTGCTGTCGGACGACGAGGCCGCGACCCGCGCCCGCATCGCGCTGGTGGTGGCGGTACGACGCACGCTGGCCCACGGCCTGACCCTGCTCGGCGTTCCATGCCCCGCCCGTATGTAGTCCTCGCGCTGCTGCTGGCGGCGGCGGGCTGCGGTCCGCCAGCCGAGCTCATCGGCGTCTACGAAGAGGCGGCACCGCTCGAACTCGGCCGGACGCGGGCCATCCGACTCACCCTCTTCGCCTACTCGGGCGAGGCGGGCGG
>CAIWGR010000237.1 GCA_903912275.1 uncultured delta proteobacterium | reverse complement strand
GGTCGCCGCCGTGCCGCTCTCGTTCTGCAGCCCGATGGTCGCCGACAGGCCCGAGGTCCCGTTGCCGCTGCCATGCATCGCGCCGTAGCGGCACTCGATGACCGAGCTGCTCTCGTAGAGGAGCATCGAGAAGTCGAGCGTCGGTGCGTCGGCCGCCGTCCCCACCTTCGCGTCGGTCCAGGTGAGCACGAAGCGTCGGAACGGTGCCGCGCCCAGCGTCTCGTAGTAGAGTTCGCCGGCGCCGCGCAGGTCGAGGTCGTCCCAGAAGCAGGCCACCATCGCGGGCGGCGCGGAGCGTGCGGGGAGCGCCGTGTTGGCCGCCGCGTTGCCGTCGCCCAGGAAGGTCAGGTAGCCGTTCGTGCTCACGACGGCGTCGAAGTAGTTCTGCCCGTAGAAGACAAAGTCGAAGGGCAGGCCGATGTAGTCGCCCGCGCCGTCGCTCTCCTCCGACAGCGTCGGCGACCGGTAGCCGAGCTCGCGCGGGTCCTCCCAGTTGTGGCCCAGCACCGAGGTCCGGTTGGCCCGGTAGCTCGACCCCACAGGCGACAGCGTGATGAGCGCGCCAGGCGTAACTGTCGCCACATTCTCGCCCACCGCGAAGCTCACCACACCGTCGTTCCGCTCCACGCCGATGCTGGCAGAGGTGCCCTTCCAGCGGTCGGCCTGCGTGACGCTGCTCAGCCGGTGGTAGAGGAACTGCACCTCGCCGGTCCCCTCGTAGAGCACTGCCTCGAAGTCGAGCAGCGGCGCGCCCGTCGCCTCCCCCTTCACCCGCACATTGTGCCACTGCACCACGAACATCCGGTGGGGCGCCGTGCCGAGCGTTCCGGCATAGACCCCCACCTTTGTCTCCGATGAGGCATTGTCGACGACGAGGTCGTCCCAGAAGGGGGCAATGAGGCCGTTCGGGGTGCTCGCACCGAAGCCGTTGGCCGGCGAGGCGCCGACCGGGCCGGAGGCGAAGAAGCCGTTGGTGCTCACCGTGGCCTGGGTGAAGAGGGCGCCGAAGAGCTTGCCCTCAAAGCCCACCTCAACCGCCAGCGTGGCATCGTCGCCGCGGAGCGGGAGCGGGGTGCCGCTGCCCGACAGATCCACGAAGCCGTCGAGCCGGATCAGGTAGGGGTCGTCGCCGTCCACGCCGCAGGTGGAGGAGCAGCCATCTTCGGGGAGCGTGTTGCCGTCGTCGCAGCTCTCGCCGAGGTAGGCCTGTACGATGGCGTCGCCGCAATACTCGCGGACGCAGGTGGTGGTGCAGCCGTCGAGCTCGTTGGGGTTGCCGTCGTCGCAGGCCTCGCCGAGGTAGCTCTGCGCGATGCCATCGCCGCAGAACTCGGTGCGGCAGGCGGTGGTGCAGCCGTCGGTGTTGTCGAGGTTGGCGTCGTCGCACACTTCGCCGAGGTAGCGCTGCGTGACGCCGTCTCCGCAGAACTCGGGCAGGCAGTCGTTGGTGCAGCCGTCGAGGCCGGCAAAGTTGCCGTCGTCACAGAGCTCACCGAGGTAGGCCTGCACGGTGCCGTCTCCGCAGAACTCGCGGGCGCAGAGGCTGTTGCAGCCGTCGGTGTTGTCGGTGTTGGCGTCGTCGCAGGCCTCGCCGAGGTAGGCCTGGGTGAGGCCGTCTCCGCAGAACTCTCGGCGGCAGGCGTTGCAGCCGTCGGTGGTCACCGTGTTGGCATCGTCGCAGCTCTCGCCGAGGTAGCTCTGAACGACCGCGTCTCCGCAGAACTCGCGCTGGCAGCCGTTGGTGCAGCCGTCGAGGCCGTTGGCGTTGGCGTCGTCGCACTGCTCGCCGGTGAGCGCGTCGATGCGGCCGTCTCCGCAGCCGCGCAGCTGGCAGAAGCTGGTGCAGCTGTCGGTGTCGATGGCGTTGGCGTCGTCGCAGGCCTCGCCGAGCGCCGGCTGGGTCACGCCGTCTCCGCAGAACTCGCGGCGGCAGGTTGCGGAGCAGCCGTCGTTGCCGATGGCGTTGCCGTCGTCGCAGTCCTCCAGCAGGTAGCTCTGCCGCCGGCCGTCTCCGCAGAACTCCGCCACGCAGCCGTTGGTGCAGCCGTCGCCCGCCACCCGGTTTCCATCATCGCAGCGCTCGCCGAGGTAGCTCTGCTGGATGCCATCGCCGCAGTACTCGCGCACGCAGCGGGTGTTGCAGCCGTCGGTGTCGTTGCGGTTTCCGTCGTCGCAGAGCTCGGCGAGGTAGGACTGCAGGATGCCATCGCCGCAATACTCGCGGGTGCAGCGGTTGGTGCAGCCGTCGCGGTCGGTGGGGTTCCCATCGTCACACTGTTCGCCGCGGCCGGGCTGCGCGATGCCGTCGCCACAGAACTCCACCGCGCAGGTCGGTCCGCAGCCGTCATCGGAGCCCAGGTTGCCGTCGTCGCAGCCCTCGCCACCATCGAGCACGCCGTCGCCGCAGCCGGCCGTCAGGCAGCTGGTGCGGCAGGCGTTGGCGGCCGTGTCGCTGTTGGCGGCGCCATCGTCGCAGGCCTCGCCGAGGATGGTCTGAACCGTGCCGTCACCGCACCGCTCTCCGATGCAGAGCGCGGAGCAGCCGTCGCCGGAGGTCGCGTTGCCGTCGTCGCACCGCTCGCCGGTCTGCACGGTGCCATCTCCGCAGAACTCGACCACGCAAACATCGCTGCAGCCGTCGCTGCTCACGGTGTTGCCGTCGTCGCAGGCCTCATCGCCGTCGACGAAGCCGTCACCACAGGTCACCTGCCGGCAGAGCGAGAGGTCGAGCTGGCAATCGGCAGCGCAGGCGATGGTGCCGGCCGCGAAGGCCTCGGTGCGGCAGGTCCGGTCGTCCGGCACGGTGCCGTCGCAGGCCTCGCCGAGCTCGGGCTGGGTGAGGCCGTCTCCGCAGCGGGGCGGCAGCGTGGTGTCGACCTCGGTGTCTGCGGTGGAGTCGGCTTCGGTGTCGGCCTCGGTGTCGGGCGAGGTGTCCGCGGCTGTGTCAGCCTCGGTGTCGGTCGCCGTATCGGCCTCGGTGTCTGCGGCTGTGTCTGCCTCGGTATCCGCGATCGTGTCGGCCTCCGCCGCTGCGCC
>CAIWGR010000236.1 GCA_903912275.1 uncultured delta proteobacterium | reverse complement strand
CTGGCGACGATGGGGACGGCGAGTTCGTTGCGCTCGACATTCTCCCGCGTTGCCGTGACGGCGATTGGGTCGTTGTCGATGGCGATGAGGTGGGTGGCGCCAAGACGGGCGGCCGCGATGGCGAGGATGCCGGAGCCGGTGCCGACGTCGAGGACGGACTGGATGGGGTGGGCGAGGAGGAGCTCGTCGATGCCGCGCAGGCAGAGGCGGGTGGTCTCGTGGGTGCCGGTGCCGAAGGCCATGCCGGGGTCGATTTCGACGAGGGTCATGCCCTCCGCGACCGGCTTGTCCCAGGGCGGGTGAACGATGATGCGGGGCGAGATCTGGGTGGGCTTGAAGTAGGCGAGGTAGGCCGTGAGGTAGCCGTGGTCGGTGATGGGGATGGCAGTGACCGTGATGGGCCAGGTGTCGTCGAAGCGGGCGCGGAAGGCGTCGCGGAGTTCGTCGAGGTCGCCATCGTGTTCGAGGTGAATCTGCCAGACGACGCCGTCGACAGCGCCAATCCGCTCGACCTCTTCGGGCGTCTGCGACTCGCGGTCGATACGCTCAAAGCCGATGATGTCGTCGCAGCCCCAGAGCGCGCCTTCGATGGCGTCTTCGAGTGGCTCGGAGCGCTCGCGGAGCTGAATCTGGTAGCGGACGAGCGGGCCCGTTTCGGGTGGCGGCGGGAGGAGCGTGGGGTCGGTCGGCGAAGGGTTGGACATGAGGCGCACTGCGGGCGTAAACAGGGTTGCAAGAGGCTACACCACAACTCGCTGAGAGGTCGAATGTCGAGTGAGATTTTGCTGTCTGAAGAGCGTGCTGGGGTGTTGTGGCTGACGATGAACCGGCCGGAGCGTCGCAACGCGCTGTCGACGGAGTTGGTGCGGGCGCTGGTGGCGGCTTTTGAGGGTGTCTCGGCATCGACGACGGTCGGCGCGGTGGTGCTGACAGGTGCGGGTGACTTCTTCTGCAGCGGCGCCGACCTGAATCCTGCACTTGCGGCGGCCGGTCCGCTGGCGATGCATGAGGACCGTCGAAACTTCGTTCGGCTGCTGCGTGCGATGCGGAGCTGCGGTCGTCCCGTCATTGCACGGGTGCAGGGCCCCGCGCTCGCCGGCGGGCTCGGCTTGGTTGCGGCCTGCGACCTGGCGGTGGCCTCAGAGGCTGCGCACTTTGCGACGCCGGAGATCAAGATTGGGCTCTTCCCGATGATGATCATGGCGCTGATCGCGCGGAACATGGGGCGCAAGCGGGCGCTGGAGTTGATGTACACGGGCGACAAGATTTCGGCGCAGGAGGCGGCCACGCTGGGGCTGGTGAACCGGGCGGTGGCGGCGGAGGCGCTGGATGCCGAGGTTGCGGCGCTGGCCGGCAAGATTGCGGGTTTTTCGCCCGCGGTCATGCGGCTCGGGCGCGAGGCCTTCTACGTCATGGAGGAGATGCCGCTCGATGGCGCACTGGAGTATCTTTGTGACCAGCTGACGCTGGCGACCCTGACGGAGGATGCCTCGGAGGGCGTGATGGCCTTTGTGGGCAAGCGGCCGCCGGTCTGGAAGGGGCGCTAGCCTCCGAAGAGGTTGTCCATGGTGTAGCGGCCTGGCGGCTGCGCAACGAGCCAGCGGCCGGCGGTGAGGGCGCCGCTGGCGAAGAGGGAGCGGTCGGTGGCCCGGTG
>CAIWGR010000235.1 GCA_903912275.1 uncultured delta proteobacterium | reverse complement strand
GGGGATGCACTCGCAGTCTTCATCGGTGGCGGCGTCGCAGTCGTTGTCGATGCCGTCGCAGGAGGACTCGTTGGGCTCGAAGTTGGCGGGGTAGCCGTTTCCGGTCACGCAGGCAGGGAAGGCGCCGTCGGTGCACTCGACGCGGGCGCCGCTGCAGATCCCGATCTGCTTGGGGCACTCGCGGTAGCGCTCGCCGTCCGCCATGGGGTTGATGGTTCCGTCACCGGCCACAACCGCATCGACCTCGCCGTCGCAGTTGTCGTCGATGCCGTTGCAGACCTCGACACCGCCGGGGGAGACTTGGGGGTTGTTGTCGTCGCAGTCGGCGCGGTCGAGGCCTTCGCAGCCAATGCCGGCGAAGAAGCCGTCGGAGTCCACATCATAGCACTGGGACGATGTCGCCTTTTGGCAGACGCCGAGGCCATCGGGCGAATTGGCGGGGATGTTGCAGCCGAATCCCTCGACGCAGTCGTCCGCGGAGCGGCAGAGGAAGCCTACCTGCCCGCCCTTGATGCCGTCGCGCGTGACATCGAAACAGCCGGAAAGCAGCGTGGCCGCAGCAAAGAGAGTCGTGAGGAGCCTAGCGTGTACCATGGTCAGAAGCTCCAGTTTCCAGCAAGGCCAACAGAATCCAAGGTTACCCGGGGGTAGAGGTGGATGCGCTGGGCGATATCTTCATCTTCCTCTTCCACGGCCTCTTCGCCCGGCTGGATGTTGAACAGCAGTGCCGAGACGGCGCCGAAGAAGACGCCCGAACCAAGGAACACCTTGGAGTAGAGTGCCTGATCCTCACCCGCCGAGATGTCTGCCTCGGCCTCTTTCTGGGTCCGGTTGCAGACGGAGGTGCCGTCGCTGAGCGAGATCTGCTTGCAGTCGTCCAGCTTGGTCTGGGTATCTTTCGCAGCAACGGCGTAGGTTACCGAGGCGCCAAGCGAAGCAACGCTGAGGCCGAGCGACGTCCAAGCGGAGTAGCGCTGCCAGGGGCTCAGCTCCTGCACGATGTCGGGGCCGCGCTCCTTGGCATCGCGGATGCCGAAGAGGACCTTGAGCTCCGACTCAACGACCTGCGAGACGATGTTCACGCCGGCGGGGGTCTCGAAGTAGCGGTAGCTGGCGATGGCGGAGGTGGGTGTCTCAAAGAGGTCGAACGTGGTGCCCCACTTTCCATCTGCTGCGGCGGCGACGCGGCCTACAACGATGCGATCAAGTCCGAGTTCGCGCCCATACCGCCCGAGACAGATGGGGTCGAAGGCGCACTCGAAGGCGAGCTCGGCGCCCATGATTTCGAACTCGCTACGGAGCTTCTCGTTGCTGACGATGGTGAGGCCGGGGATGGTCTGAAGGCTCTTGAGGACGCTGGCGGCCAGTTCGTCGGCCTGCGCCGCACTGAGCAGGTCGCTGGGTACGACGATGGCGGTGACTGCCGTGATGCCGTCGTCGGGCGGCAACGCGCCGAGCTGCTCGTCGACGTTGAGGGTCGCGGGGAGCGGCTCTTCGACCTCGGGCGCCGGGGGGCCCTCCTCGTCCTCTCCGAACACGAAGCCATCGGCTTCCGGAGCGGCTTCGGTTTGGGCGAAGGCGCGAGGCGTGGCGGCGAAGAGGGTCGCGCCAAACAGAAACAAGAGAAGACGATTTGATTTCATCGGACCTGCACCGAGGTTGACCGTTGCTCCCACCCTTCTCGGGCCGCTTGCCGAAAGGTCGAGAGCCTATTAGCGGTCTACCTAGCGGCCCGCGGTGCGTCAAGGTTGGTGCATGGCCCGGGGCGGAACCTTCAGCGCGCAGCTCCAACCCGATGCAACCCGACAGGCAGGCCGACGACCTCAAGCGACTGCGGGAGCGGCTCCTCGCCGGCCGCCACCCCTCGAGCATGGTCGACAAACCGAGCATGCTGACCATCTGGCTGCTGTCGTGGCTGCTGTCTGGCGTGGTCTTTCCGCGGGTCGACGTAGAGCGCCTCCGCGCCGCCCAGGAGCAGGGGCCGCTGCTCATCGTCATGAGGAGCCGAAGCTGGCTCGACTACTTCTACTTCAACTTTGCCTATCGGCGGGAGGGCATCCGGCTGTCGCGGTTTGCCTCGCGGCTGGATGTGACCTGGCTTCGGCCCTTCGTCTCGTGGCTGAGCTCTTATCTGCTCGGGCGGCGGAGGTTCCCTGAGGACCGGGTCTGTCTGGGTCAGACGCTCGAGGCAGGCTCCACGGCTGTCATTTTCCTCGACGCTCCGCGAAGCCAGTCGCGGGTGCCGAACGTCGAGGTGGTCGGTCTGATGGAGGCGGCGTTTGGTGCGCAGCGGCGCACCGAGGCCCCCATTTCGGTTGCGCCGCAGCTCCTTGTCTGGGAGCGCAGGCCGGAGAAGCCGGTGCGCGGTATCGCCGCGGAGGTACTCGGCACGCGGCGCTCGCCCAGCCTCATTCGGAAGGCTGCCTGGGTGCTTCGGAGCATCTACGAGTCGTTCCTCAAGCTCGGCGAGCCCACCGTGCAGGTGGCAGAGACGGTGAACCTGCGGAGCTTTGCCGAGGCGCATCCCGGGCTCAGCGATGCGGAGCTGGCGGTGTTGCTGCACCAGACCATCACGCAGCACATGGAGGACGAGGAGCGGGTTGTGACGGGTCCGCCCGTGAAGCGCTCCAAGGAGCTCCGTGAGGAGATTCTCTCGGACAGCGAGAACCGGGAGGCGCTCGAGGGGCTCGCACTTCGGCTGGGTCGGGACCGTGATGATGTGCGACGCGAGGCGGGGAGCATCCTGACCGAGCTGGCGTCGGATTTCGACCTGCTCTGGGTCAAGGCCTTTTCGGCGGTTCTTTCGGTGGTCTGGTCTCAGATTTACGAGGGATTCGAGGTCGACGACGAGG
>CAIWGR010000234.1 GCA_903912275.1 uncultured delta proteobacterium | reverse complement strand
GGGAATTGAGGTAAGCGGTGGAGTTAAGTTCGCCCTGTTCTTCGACTGTCATGGGTACCTCATGTCTGCGGATGCGGCGTAACAACTGCCGAAGAATATCGCTCGGCAGCCCGCGCTCAGCCCTGGCGTTGCTGCCCTGCCAGCGCTGCGATGCGTGCCTCTACTTCGACCCTAAGCTGCTCGAGCGGCAGCGTGCCGAGCTGCTCCAGTTCGGACGGCGAAACGATGCGCGACGCGACAGCCAGCAGCGTGCGCTGCTCGCCCTTCTGCTCGCCCTCTTGCCGCCCCTCTTGCCGCCCCTCTTGCCGGACCTGCGCCTCGCCTTCTCGACGGGCCCGCGCCATCCTTTGGCGCGCGATGCGTCGAAGCAGGGAATTGAGGTAAGCGGTGGAGTTAAGTTCGCCCTGTTCTTCGACTGTCATGGGTACCTCATGTCTGCGGATGCGGCGTAACAACTGCCGAAGAATATCGCTCGGCAGCCTAGGGTCGGTCAAGAGGTGGCCCATGCGTTCCTTCGCATCTTCCTTGCCCCGCGATGCGAACAAGATGCGAAGCAGCGCGTAGCCCGGCTTAGCCTCCAGCAACCCCGGGACCACGATGTAGGCTGCGCCTCGCCGACCGCGCGGAATCTGCCAGAGGCCCGGCTCCAGGAGCACAGCGTCGTGAAAGGCGAGCAGCGCCTCTGGAGGTTGCCGACAGATGACCAGCAGCACCGCCTCGTCGGGGTCTTCCGGCGGGGGCACAAGCAGCGGCTGCGCCAGGTGGCGGCGCAGCTTTGCCGCCGAGATCGGACCCGACTCGAACTCGATGACGATGCGCCGCCCCTCGACAAAGCGCCTCAGCGGTTCAAGCGCAACGGGGAGCCGTTCGCGCGCATCGATGAACATGTCGACGAAGTAGCCGTGGCGCGGCTGCGGCATCTGCTCCTGCACCAGTTCGAGCGGAAAGCCGCTCTGCAGCACCCCTGTGTTGCGTGCCTCGTGCCATTTGCGGAGATGGGGTTGGTTGTCAGGATAGCGTTTGCGTTTCAACACGACAGACCTCGGAGTCTTGGACTCTGAAGTTATCGTCGTTCGTCGCCGGTTGTTGCGGGGTGCCGTGAAGAAAGTGCGGGCGGTAGGCCGTCACCCTCCGGCCGCCCCCCTCCCAAACCCCTACTTCGTCACGCTCGCGTCGAACTGCTCTGGCCGCACGCCGGTCGCGGCCAGCAGCGAGCAGCCGGCGCGGGCCACCTCTTCCTGCCAGCCCAGCGCACGCAGCCGAACCTCTTGCGCCCGCCTCGCCAGCGTGAAGAGGTCGTCGGCCTCGCCCGACCGGGCCGCGATGGAGCTGTCTGCAACCTGCTCCGCCTCGGTGGCTGCTGCGAGGAGCTCCGTCCAGGTCGCCTCGCGCTCGCGGTAGGCCGCCAGCGTCGCCAGCGCCTCCTGCGCGGCAAGCCGGAGCTCCGCCCGCAGCGCCTCGCCATCGAGCGTCTCCGCCTTGGCCCGCTGCCGGTAGCCGTCGGCGGCATCGCCCGCTTCGCCCGACAGCGGGAGCTCCACCGACAGGCGAGCCGCGTAGTCGCCCCGCACGAGGTCGTCGTTGTAGGGCTGGTAGCTCATCTCCACGAAGTTCAGCCAGGGCAGCGCCGCCGCACCCGCCCGCTCGGCGAGCGCCTCGAACCGGCGGCCGGCCGCGCGCCGCGTGGCAAGGTCGGGGTTGTAGCGGTCGATCAGGGCGTCGAGCTGCGGGCCCGTGGCAGTCCAGGCCCGGCCGCTCCAGGCCGCGTCGGGGAGCCCGAAGAGCGGCAGCGTGTCGGCAGCCTGCGGCGAGGGTGCCGCGGCAACGCGGGCCATGCCCAGCTCCATGCGGAGTTCGAGCAGCGCCGAGGCAGAGAGGAGATTTGCGCGCCCCAGTCCGCGCACCCAGCCGTCGAGCTCGCCGAGCCGGTTTGCTGCCTTGGCAGCGATGTCGCGGCGCGCCTCGCTCGCGGAGCGGGCCACATCGCTGTCGCAGCGGCCCACCAGCGTCTTGAGCGCCACAGCATCGAGCACCGCGGCGGCTTCGTCCACGGCGGCCTGTGCCGCCCGTCCCTGCGCCGCCATCTCGAAGGGCGAGGTGAGGTTCAGGCGGGCGCCAACCTCGAGGTTCCCGCCGGGCGCCGTCTGTCCTTCGCCGATGCCGCCGACGCGGAGTTCGAGCCCGTCAATCGGACCGGGGCCAGCCTCTTCGCTCCGGGCCGCCTCGAGCCGCGCTGCGGCCGCCGCAACGGCTGGGTCGGACTCCACGGCGCTGAAGGCCGCGCGAGGCGCAGGCGCAACCGCGGTCGAAGCGCAACCGGACCCAAGGAGCGCAGCGAGAACAACGAAGCGCCTCATGGCTTGGACGCGAACCGGGCCGTCAGCACCTGACCCGCGGCCAGCCTGCAGCTGGCGGGAACCTTGAGGTGGACGGGCCGACCGAAGACCGGCGACTTGCGAATGGCCGAGACCTGCCCCGGTGCCTCCACCACCTCGGGGCCCGTCGAAAGCACCTCTGCGGGCTCGGCACAGCTCCAACCGGGACCGACCAGCGAGGCCTGCGCTCCCGCCTCCATCTGGCCCGGCGCGGTATCGGCCGGCAGATAGGCGACCACCTCTCCGGCGCGCAGCCCTGAAAGCTTCGCCACCGTGTCTCCCAACGCAACGCCCTGCCCTGCCGCCGCGACGGTCGACACAAAGCCGGCCTCACGGGCACGGATGGAGAGCGCTGCGAGGTCGGCGGTCAACTGGTCACGCTGGAGTGTGAGCGTGGCCAGTTCGGCCTTCACCCGTGCGTCAAACTGCGAGGCCATGCTGCCCGACCCTTCGGACGGTCCGAGCTTGTTGTAGGCCTCCACATAGGCCTTGGCGATCGCCGCGCGGCGCTCTGCCTGCGAGAGCGTGGCCGTGTCGCGCACCGCGCTGTCGCCCGCCGCTGCCGCCTCGCGCTGGTCCACCAGCCGCTCCTCTGCCCGCTTGTCGGCCTCGGCCTTGAGCTGGCCCGAAGAGGCCGCCACCTTCGCCATCGCAGCGCGCTCCGCCTCGGCCAGCTCCGCCTCGCGGCGGGCGTCGAGCAGCGCGGCCTTGGCCCGAAAGGAATCGGCGGAGGTGGAGATCTTGAGGCTCTCCCACTCAAAGTTCAGCTCCCGCTGCACACGCTCGATCTCGGCGTCCACGGTGGCCAGCTCCCGCTTCACGGGCGCGTCGGAAAGCACCAGCAGCAGGTCGCCCTTGGCCACCTTCTGACCTGCCGCGACCTTCACCTCGGCCACCACGCCCGCAAGCGGCGCGGCGTAGGCAAAGGAGGGGGCCTCTGCGACGGCGGGCGCCTCGATGGAGACGCTGCTCACACCATGGAGCAGCACCACAAGTGCGCCCGTCGCTCCGACTACCAGCAGGCCGAGCGGGGTGATGTTGAGACGGTCGAAGATGCCGTCGGAGATGCGCTCGAGCCTACGCCCCATCTCAGACCTCCAACGCCGCGTCTTGCATCAGCATGCGCACATCGCGCACGTCGAGCTCTTCGCGGAGCGAGGTGATGAGCGCCTCGCGGTCGCCCATGGAGCGGAACTTGATCTGGTAGGCATGCTCCACAAAGGAGCCCTGCGCCACCTCGGCCACGCTGAGCAGCAGGTGACGGCGGCAGCAACGGTCGAGGATGGGCTCCACGCGGCCCTCGACCTGGGTCGCCACGGGGGTTCGGAAGCGGAGCACGCCGTCGAACCGGGCGTGGGAGCCGAAGGGGGAGGCGTTGAGGTAGAAGGCGATGAGGCAGAAGAGGAGGCAGCCCACGGCGGCCTCCGCGGTCGCGCCGATGCCCGAGGCGATGCCGAAGGTGAGGGCCCCCATCATGAAGACGAGGTCGCGGGGCGACTTGAGCGTGCTCCGGAAGCGGATGATGGAGACGGCCGCAAGCAGCCCGATGCCGGCGATGAGCGACCGCTGCATGGAGATGACCAGCAGCGAAGCCGAGACGGAGCCGAGGATGAGGGTGTGGTTGAAGCCGACCGAGTAGGAGACGCCGCGGTAGGTGCGCTCGTAACACCAGGCGAGCACCTGCGAGAAGAGGAAGGCGGCGAGCATGGCCGCAAGTGCCGCGCCCACCTGCGGCGGGCCGCCTGTGCCGCCGCCGAAGCTGGAGAACCATGAGGTGAGACTATCCATCGCCTTCGTACAACTCCTCGCGGTTGGCGGGCTGGTCCAGCCCTCGCGCATGCCGCCGCAGTACTTCGACGCCGGTCGAGTATTTGGAGAATCCGCAAACCTCTAATTCGTAGCGCCTGATGATAACCTGGAGCCAGTTCGGCATCCGCCACTCGCACTTCACCTCGAGGACCACGGGGGAATCCAGGCCGTTGTCGTGCCAGGCGCCGTCCACCATCGTCCACTCGTTGGCGGAGCCCTGCATGCTCCAGCCATCGGCCGGCTGCACGCAGACCCGTCGGTCGAAGGTGACCCGCGCGTATTCATCCACCTCGCTCACAAAGGCTTCGCGCTCGTAGCGGATGATGTTCTGCGGGCGGGCGCCGGTCTCGTACATGAGCCGGCCGAAACCCTCGAGTGTCTGCCACTGGTCGGGTTCGTCGTAGATGGGTCGGGCGCCGCCATAGACGGCCTCCTCGAGGTCGGCGGCGGCAACCGCCACGCGGCTCTTGAGGACAACCTCTTTGTGCTTCCGCTTGATCTCGAGGTTGGCCACCTTGGCGCCAGCATAGGAGCGCACCCGAAGCTTGAAGCGCTCCGGGTCGTCGCGGAGCTTGGCCTCGTGGAAGCGAAGGTCGGGCGTGTCGAGGTAGAGGCTGAAGATGGGGTAGCCGCCGCTCTCGCCGTCGGCGTTGTGGGCGTCGACAGCGCACCAGGGCAGCAGGGCACGACGGATGACACCGGCCTGCTGCTCGTTCAGCAGATACTTGAGCTCGTAACGCTCGAACTGAGATGCATACATGGCTCTGGCCCGCCGAAAGTCGGGGTCTCATCCAGCGCCCGCAGGTGCGGGCCGGACAATACAAGTGTCAACCTGCACCATGGCCACGGTATCGTCAAACTTCTGCCACAGATATCGGCGCCGCCGCCGACAACAATAACGCCGCCGATGCTATCGGTAGAGCGCTTCGCGGCCCGGCACACCGAGCTCGAGTTCGAGCACCGTGTTGCTGTCGTAGGGCTGCGGCAGGAAGAGTGAGGTCTCCGACCAGCCGCCGATGCCATTGCCCCACTCCACGCCGTGGCCGTAGGCGGGGAAGCCGAGCGTCACAAAGGTCTCGGTCTGGCCGTCGGGGCGGAGCCGGTAGAGCGCGCCGCTGTCGTAGTTGGGGACGAAGAGGTTGCCGCAGGCGTCGGTGCCCAGCCCATCCTGCCAGTTGATGCTGTCTCGCACCTTCGCGAACCGGCGGGGGGCGCCGACGGGCTTGACCGTCTCGTCGATGGTGAGCGCGTAGACCCATTCGCCGAACGAGCCGATATACATGACCTCATAGTTGCTATCGAACTCCACGTTCCGCGGCCCCCAGCTCTGGCCGAAGGTGGCGGGAGAGAGGTAGACCTCGGTCGCGCCGGTGTCGGGGTCGATGCGGTAGACGGAGCTGTTGTCGGCAGAATAGATCATGCCGTCTGGGCCGATGGTCAGTCCGTAGCCGTAGACGCCCGCGAGCGTGCGGCGGGCACCGCTGGGTGCGATGGAGACGACGCCCTCGGAGGAGTTCACCACCATGGTTCCGTCGGGGAGCCAGTCCATGCCCTGCACACCGGCAAGTCCGGGGGCGAAGGCCTGCACCTGGCCGGCGCGGTTGACCGCCACCAGCGCGCTGCCGGAGGAGCCGATGAGGTAGCCGAAGGCGTCGAAGGCGACGTCGTGATAGCCGACCTGGTTGGGCAACTCGGTGCGGGCGAGGGGCGACGAGGGCAGGTTGCGGCAGTTGACGCGGAAGGCCCGCTCGGGGCCGCTGGGCAGCGTGTCGGTGCGCTCGGGCATGATGGGCTGGCGGGGGCCTGCGCCGGGCTCGAGCGCCGAGAGCAGGCGGCCGCCCTCGGAGGCCAGGTAGAGCCTGCCGGGGTTCCAGCCCACAGAGCCGTTGGCCCAGGCGAGCCCGGTGACGCGGCCCGCCGGAGCGGGGGAGAGCGGCTCGAAGGGGCCGTCGAGGGAGCGCCAGATGGCACCCGTGGCGAGGTCGGCGACGTAGACCCCGCCGCAGCCGTCGGTGGTGATCGCCGTGATGTCGGGTGTCGTCGAGGGGACCAGACACCAGGTCTGACGGTCGCCGGCGCCGGCGACGCAGGTGCCGCTTTCGCCGCTCTCGGTGAGACAGCGGGCGCCGGCGGAGGTCGTCGTGCAGCCGCCCGCAGCGGCGCAGATGAGGGCGCCTCCGCCGATGGCCTCGCAGACACCGGGTTGGCCGCCGCTGGTGATACAGCCTTCGCCAACGACGCCGCCCTCACAGGGAAGGGAGGGCAGACAGACGAGCGAACCGGCGCCGCTGTCTGTGCAGCGCCCCGAACCGCCGCCGTCGGTGAGACAGCTGTCGCCCGCTGTGCTGCCGCGGCAGGGCTGCGCGGTCTCGATGCAGACCAGCCCGGCGAAGACGCTCGTGCAGGTGCCGGGATTGCCGACCGCGGAGGTGCAGGAGGCGCCCTCGAACTGGCCGAGGCAGGGGTTGGCCGAGACGCAGACGCTGAGTCCCGCGTCGCCCGTTGCGCAGCGCCCTGCCTCACCGGTCACGGTGGTGCAGGTCGTCCCACTCGCCGCGCCGTCGCAGGCGTTCTGCAGGTCGCAGAAGACCTCGTCTGCGCCATTGAGCGAGCAGACGCCAAGTACGTCGCGGAGCATGTCGGTGCAGCTCTCCGAGGTGCGGCCGGCGCAGGAGCTGTAGAGCTGACAGGTGAGCGACCCTTCGGTGGAGTCGGTGCAGGTGCCTGCGAGTCCGAACTGACCTGTGCAGGGGTCGCCGTCTGCGGCGCCTGCGCACTCCTGGCCAACGGTGCAGAAGCCGTCGGCGCAGGCGCCAGGCGCACCGAACTGGGTGCAGGGGGTTCCAAGCGGGCGCCCGAGGCAGCTGTTGGTATCGCAGTAGATGAAGCCGCCACCGTTCACACAGGTGCCCGCGTCGCCATACTCCTCGCAGCCGGAGCCGATGGCGAGCGATTCGCAGGTCGGTGGCGGCTCGCAGGAGAGACCGCCCGCGATGTTGGCGCAGCGACCGAAGACACCGTTTTGGAGGCAGGAGTCGCCCGCCGCGGCACCGATGCAGGCCGAGACCTCGATGCAGGAGAGCCCACCACCGCTGAAGCGGCAGGCCCCCGTCATGCCAGCATAGCTGGAGCAGCCCGCGCCGGCGAGCCTCCCCAGGCAGGGGTCGGTGTCGCAGTAGCTGCCGCCGACGAAGCCGGCGCTACGGCAGAGGCCTGGAAGACCGAACTGGGTGCAATCGGTCCCCGAGGCGGCGGTCGCGCAGAGATTCGGCGGGCCACAGCTCAGGCCGCCGAAGCTGTCAGGGTTGCAGACGCCGGGAACCCCGCCCTGAATGCAGCTATCGCCCGCGCCGGCGCCGTCGCAGGGGCCGCCGGCCTGGCAGGTGAGCCCGAAGCCGTAGTCCACGCAGCGGCCCGTCTCACCGGGCGTCGGCTCGCAGAGGTCGCCCGCGGTCGCAGCGCTGCAGTCCGATGCCGCGGCACAGAGCGGCCCGCCGGCCGACTGGCGGCAGTAGCCTGCGCCGGAGCCGAAGAGGCAGGGCTGGCCGATCGTTTCGGCGGTGCAGCTCGAACCCTGGTCGCCCACGCGGCCGAAGAGTGCAGGCAGGGCCCATACGCCGGAGCTGTCGCGGTCCATGGCGTAGACGGCGCCCGTGCCGAGCGCGACGATGTAGAGCCGGTTGTAGTCGGCAGCGAAGGCGAGGCCGCCGGGCATGAAGTCCAGGCCGCGGAAGATGGGGGAGCGGCCGCCGGTCGTGGGGTCGATGCGGGAGAGGGTGGCGCTCGTCGCCTCGGAGAGGACGAGGAAGCCGTCGAGGTCGAGGTCGAGCCCCACGGGGTGGTCGAGGTCGGTCACGAGCGTCCGCACCTCGCCGTCGGGATAGACGAGCCGGATGCGGCCGAGGATGGGGTCGACAACGGCCAGCTCGCCGCTGCGGAGGTAGACCATGGCTTCGACGGCCTCGAAGGCGTCGGCCACCCAAAGCGTGCGCCGGCCGGTCGGCTCGATGCGGTAGAGGTTGCCCTGCGCGTCGGCGACCACGCCGTTGCCCTGGCTGTCGAAGACGAGACCGCCGCGCCGCTCCTGCCAGGTGTGGCTGGCCGCGTCGGCAGAGAGGGGGCGGGGGAGCGGCGAGCTGCGCACGACGGGGGCGCAGAGGTCCGGCGGGATGTCGGTGTCGGCCGACGTATCGACCGCGGTGTCGGCCGTTGTGTCAGCCCCGGTGTCCGGCTCGGTGACGGTGTCGACCGCCGTGTCGGCGACTGTGTCGGCGGTGGTATCGGCGCCGGCATCCGCAGAGCCGGCGGTGTCGCTTACCGTGTCGGCGACGGAGGTGTCGTTCCCGGAGCTGCCCGGCTCGCGGACAGGGTCGCTGCTGCAGGCGGCGGCGAGGAGGAGAAGTGGAAGGAGGAGTGTGCGCTGGAGGCTCATTGGCACTGCTGAATGGCGAGGGTGCAGGTGGTACCCGACGGGCAATCGGCGGTCGAAAGACAGGGGACAAAGCCGGTGACCTCAAGTTCGAGGTCACGAACGGAGCTCACGATGAACTCCGCGCACTGGGCTCCGACCGTGACGGAGTCGACCGTCCGACGGGTGATGCGTCCCGAGGGGAAGCCGGTCACACCGGCCGCGACGAGTCCATCGACAACCGCGGAGGGGATGACGGCGCTGCCCGTGTCGGGGAGATCGCAGACGGCCGTCACGGGGGTGAGGCCATGCTGGTCGATGGTCAGCTCGAGCAGGACGCGGCTGCGCGCGTCGGGTGCAGCGGCGTCCCAGGCGAGCGCAAGCGGCTGCCCCTGCGTGACCACGACGAGCGGCTCGGCCGGCGCCACCTGCGCGACGCCAACGCCGTAGAGTTCCAGCGCGCCGAGGTAGCCTGCGGTCGAGGTGAGGCGGATGAGGTCGCCGTCGGCGAAGCCTGGGTGGGTGAGGCGGGTGAAGAAGTAGGTGCTGCCGGGCGGGAGCGGCGACAGCGTCACAGGCGCGACGAGCCCCGCAAAGGTCACCTGCCCCTGGTCCTGGCCGAGCGGCGCGTCGATGCAGGTTGCGCCAACATCGCAGGTCTGGCTGGGCGCGCAGGGTGGCTCGCAGACGAGCCGGCGGCGGCGGAGCAGGCGGCAGCCGGCCTCCTCAAAGGTGGGGTCGGCGATGGAGGCGGGGGGCACGCCATTGCGCACCACGCCGTCGATGGCGGTGTAGCCGATGGTGCCGTTCATCTCGACCTTGAAGCCGCCCACGCGGCTCTCCTGCGGGCAGGGACCGTCGAGGATGACGCGGGTGGGGTCGATGGGCTCCACGGTGGTATCGGGCGCGGTGTCGTCCGCGGTGTCGGCAACGGTGTCAGTGGCCGTGTCTTCCGCGGTGTCGGCTACGGTGTCTTCCGCCGTATCAACTGCGGTGTCAGCGACCGTGTCTTCCGCGGTGTCTGCTGTTGTGTCGGCCGTGGTGTCGGCCTCCGAGGAGCCGTCCGATGTGTCGGCGGCCGCGGAGCCGTCGCCGGTCGCGCCGGTGTCTGCGGCGGGTTGCCTCGTCGTCTCTTCTGAGGCGCAGCCGGCGGAGGCGACGAGCAGCGCAAGCAGGAGCGAATGGGGTGTCGTCGAGCGCATCAGTTGCCTCGTCCGGGGTAGGGTCGCGCCTGCTTGATGACCAGCTTGGAGGTGCGGGTCGGGTCGAGCGGGTCGGTGTTGAACTTGAACTCCACATCCATGCCGTAGAAGTGGTCGGGCGTGTTGGGACCGTAGACCGGCGCGAAGAAGTTATGGATGGCGGTGAGCGCCTGGCCAAGCTGCTCGACCTGGGTCCGTGTGAGCACCGAGGTACCGGGGCGGACGAGGCTCGAGTGTGCGATGTAGACAATGGGCTGGCCCGGCAGGTCGGAGAGGTAGACGAACTGGTCGCTCGAGACGCCCTCCGGCGGCAGCACCACGCTGGTCTCGCCTCGCTGCACATTGATGTAGAGGCCGGGTTCCACGCCTGTCGGGTCGAAGATGTTGGAGGTGATGGCAACGCCGTTCGCATCTTCGCTGGGGTAGGAGTAGTTGACGAGCACCGCCATGCCGACCTCGCGGTGGGAGATGCTGCGATAGGAGCGCTCCTCGAAGGCGCGGAAGCGGAAGACCGACGCCCAGACCGTCCGCACCGCATCGAGCACAGGCCGGCTCGGGTCGCCGAGCGCGCCGGAGGCAGAGGTGTAGAGGCCGGCGCCAGTGAATCCGTCGAGATCTTCGGCGTTGGTGCTCGAGCGGAACTTCATCCGCTTGTCGGGAAAATCCGTGGAGAGCTTCTCGACCAGCAGCGCCGTGAAGGCGTTGTCGACGGGCGCGGCGAGCATGTCGTTCTGCAGGTTGATGAGTGCAAGTTCGCGCGTGGCTGGGTCACCGGTGAAGGCGGGGTCGGCGAGCATGGCGTCGAGGCGGAGGTCGAAGCCGTTCTGCTCCATGAACTGAAAGAAGTAGTAGATGGGGATGACGAAGCCCTTGGGGTAGGGAATCGGCATGCTGGTGATCTCGGTCAGGCCGCCGAAGTGGCTGGCCTTGCCACCAAATGCCGGGATGGCGTGGTCGATGGCGGCCTCGAGGCCGAGGCTCATGTCGAGCACATCTTCGAGGTCTCGGAGGTCTGTGACGCTCCGGTCGGCGCGCGGCACGCCGACGGCGGGCGGGCGGTTGGCCTCCCACCAGGCATCGGCCTCGGTCTGGGTGACTTCGACGAGCCGGTAGTCGGTGGCGCCTACATCCAGCTCCACCCACTTGCCGTCGAGCGCGCGGATCGTCTCGTTCGTGAAGGCGCCGGAGAGCCCCATGTTGGGCGTGCCCCGGTTCTGCGCCAGCACGTTGATGTGCGACAGCGGGGTCTGGAAGTCGTCGGTGATGATGCCGCTGCAGACCTCGATGTCGTTCGGGATGGCCTCGAGCACGACGATGTCGCGGAAGGAGACATACTCCGTGAGCAGCTGGTCGGCCGTCATGAAGCGGAGCCTGCCGAGCGCGCGGGCGAGGTTGAGCGGCTGGTAGCTGATGCCCTGGAAGAGTTCATCGCTGTCGACCACGGGAACGTCTGCCGGCAGCCGCAGTGCCTCGCGCGCGACGGTGTCGGAGGTGGGGTGGAAGCGGAGCTTCCCCCCCTGCCAGTGGTGGTCGCGGATGACCCGGAAGGCCTCGGCGATCATCTCTGCGCTCGCCGTGTCGTAGGGTGCAATCTCGTAGGCCCAGATGCCGGGTCCTTCGTAGAAGTTGAGGGCGCCGAGGAGGAAACGGCGGTCTGGGGTGTAGTACTCGGTCTGGTTGAACTGGCCGAGCTGCGGAACGAGCGGCAGGCCGTTGCCGGAGACATGGGTCGAGGCGAAGTCCCAGTGGATGGGGTAGCGGCGGCTGTTCTGGATGTAGAGGTGGTCGCCGTCGACGCGGTCGATGACGGTCTTGGCCGAGCGGGCGCCCGGGATGCTTTCCACAAGCGGCGGTGCGGAGACGGCCTCGTAGTCGGCGAAGCAGCCGATGCCGGGGGCGGAGTCGGGGTCTGTGTCGCCGGAGCCGAGCAGGCAGGTGCCGGGGTCTTCGGGCGAGGTGTCGCCGCTGCCGGAGCCATCGGCGGTCACGTCGGCGGCGCTGCCGTCGGAGCTGTCGGTGGTGTCAGCGGTGGAGCTGTCGGTGGATGTGTCGGCCGTGGCCGTGTCGCCGGAGCCCGAACCGTCCTGCGCCACATCGGCCGCCGGCGCGGGTGCGACATTGTCGTCGGAACAGCCCGACAGGAGGACGCCAAACAGAGAGGCCGCCGCCACCCATGCTCGCAACGCCGAGGTCATCCGATACGTGTCACGCTGATGCGACATCATGCTCTCCCTGAATTCAACGCCTGCGGGTTCCGCGGCGCAATCGGTCTCGTCTAGCAACTTTCACGTCTGAGGCTACAGGCGCGGCAGACGCGCCGTCAGCGGATTCGAATGCGCATCGATGCGCCCCGCCGCAACCCGTGCGTCGTCCAACTGCTCGCGCGCTGGACGCGCCCCCGCCGCGCGCTCTGGCTCACAGCGGAAGCGGCGCTTCGGTAGCCAACGAGCGCTGCTTCATGCGGCTGAGTCCGAAGTCCAGCAGGGCTCGGGCCCTGAGGCGGGTTACGAGGTCGCCCTCCCCCGCGCCCGCGCTGGCCCGCAGTGCAGCAAGCGCCGCCGCGTCGTCGTCCACCAGCCCGTAATCGGCCTCCAATCCGGAGGGGAGCAGCGTGCGGAGCCAGTCGCTCACCACCCCCGTCGGGTCTGCCGTCGCCAGCGTCGCACCGCCTAGAAGGTCCATGCCGACGCGGCGCAGGGCAACATCGATGCGGCCAGGGAAGGCGGTCTCGGCGACCGTGAGCCAGTGGGTCGCGCAGCCCCGATCCGAGGCCAGCAGGCAGCCGCGCGACATCTCCAGATAGGGCGCCGGCGACAGCGGCGGAGGCACCACCTTGAGCGCATACTCGTAGACGGCGACGGCCTCGCGCGGGCGCCCCGAAGCGGCATAGACATCGGCCAGCGACCACCACGAGGTCGCGACCTCCGGAGCCACCTCCACCTGCCGCCGCCAGAGCGACTCCGAGTCGGCCCAGATGCCACTCTGCCAGCGGAGCGCGGCCGCCAGAACACAGAGCAACACCATGCTTCCAAGCCGCCCAGAGGCCCGCAGCGCGATGCGCCGGAGCAGCGGCAGTGCCGCCAGCCAGAGCCCAACCGACGGCAGGTAGAAGTAGCTGTCGGCCGGGCCGCGATTCATCCCAATGAAGCCCGCTACCGGCAGGAAACAGACAACGACCCAGAGCAGACCTCCGCTCCCTTCTGACCACCCGCGACGCCAGACCGCCATCACGGGCGCGAGCCAGAGCGCACCGCCGGCGACAGCAGCTACCAACGCACCCACCCCGGCGGTCGCCATGAAGTAGCGCGGTGCAAGGGACAGCGGGAGTAGGTAGTTTTCTGCCTGGAGCGCGAGGTGTCGCGTCGCGAAGAGGAGCCGGTCCAACGGGGTCGTTGAAGAGAGTCCGCCCGCAGCGCCCAGCAGCGTAAAGGAGCCGACCGCGAAGCCGAGCGAGACGACGAGCGCCCCGGCTGTCTCGCGCAGCAGCGAGCGGTCGAACCTCACGCCACGAACCCGGCTGTCGAGCAGCCAGAGCAGCGGCACCACAACCCCTGCAGGCTTGGAGCCGAGCGCTGCGGCGAAGGCCAGCCAGCGAAGCCAGCGCCACCCCGCGTGGGGATGGGCGAGCGCGAGGCGCGAGCCGAGCAGGGAGAGCAGCGCTGCGCCCGTGCAGAGCAGGTCCTTGCGACCGATGCACCAGGAGACCGGCTCGGCCACCATCGGATGGAGCGCCCACAGGCCGGCGGCAAGCGCTGCCGCGATCAGACGCTCAGGCGCCTCGTCGTGGCCACTCGCAGCAGCCGGCTGCCCCCATCCCCGCGCGACACCAAAGACCAGCGCCGTGTTGCCCAGATGCAGCAACAGGTTGGTGAGGTGAAAACTCCATGCCGCACCGCCGCTCACCCGCGCATCGACCGCCCAGCTGAGCGAGACGAGGGGAATCGGATATCCATACCAGGGCGTGGTGAGGAAGTTCTGCAGCCCCGCGGCGAACGGATGGCGGGTGAAGAGGCTCTCGACAATGTAGTGGCGGTCATCCCAGTCGACGAAGGCGAAGCCGACCACGGGCGACAGGGCCCAGACAAGCAGCCCCGCGATCAGCATCGCAAAGACCCAGAAGGAGACCTGCCGGCGCATGCCCCCGGTCGTCACGACAACAACATGCAGAGAGGGGGCTGTGCCCCGAGAGGGTTCTCGAATTCGCCAGCCATGGTGCCTCGCACGGAGAGCGCAAGGCGGGAGCGTCAGGCGGTGGCGGAGGGACCCTCCGCACCGCGGCGAGACCGGAGTGCGACCACCTTCTGGCAGGTCTGACGCGTATTGCCAGCGCTATCGGCCGTGCTGTCTCGAACGGCTCGACAGCGATGCTCCTCGACCTCACCCGCCATCCGCGCTAGCCCCATCGCATCGTGGTGGCGACGCATTCGCCTGGCTGCGCTCCGCAGCACCAGGCAGCCCCATCGAACCGCTCCGCTTTCTCTTCACGACGCTGGTCTTTGGCCGGCACGACATCCACCTCCGCACCCTGCGCGACCGGCAGCAGTTCAGCGACCCTGACGGGGCCGCCGAGGCGCTCGGCGTCTCGCCGTCGAGTTGGCCGCTTTTTGGCATGGTCTGGGAGGCCGGGACGCTGCTGGCCAACCACATGGTCACCCATCCCGTCGCAGGCCTCCGGGTGCTCGAGGTCGGCTGCGGTCTGGGCATCGCCTCGCTGGTGCTCAGCGCCCGCGGCGCCAACATCACGGCCACCGACTACAACCCGGCAGCCGGCGCCTTCCTGGTCTTCAACAGCGACCTCAACCAGAGCGCCCCCATCCCCTTCGTCCGCGAAGGGTGGGCCGACGAGACCACCGCGCTCGGCAACTTCGACCTCATCATCGGCAGCGACCTGCTCTATGAGCCGAACCACGCAGCGCTGCTCGCCGACTTCGTCGTCCGCCACGCGAGCGCGATCTGCGAGGTCATCCTCGTCGACCCAGGTCGCGGCCACGCCAATCAGTTTGCGCGGCTGCTCGAACCTCACGGCTTCGTCCGCGAGGCGGCCGGCGCAACAACGCCGGGCGACCCGCTGCGAACCCTCCGCTTTCGTCGCGGGGCTGTGACCTAGCCGGCGCGCCGCAGCGACCGGCGGCGGTCGAGTTCGCGCACCACTGCCTGGACCGCTGCGTCGACCGAATCGTCGGCGGCGACATAGGCGCTCTCCTGCTCCGCCGCCGCATCGAGCTGGCCGATGTGGGGGCCAGACAGGGTCACGTGACAGCGCATGCCGCCGAGCTTCGGGCCGTTCACATCGGTGAAGCGGACGCGGGCCTCGGTGACCTCACGGTCGAGGCGGTCGAGGTGGCTCCGAAGGCGGGCGACCACATGGTCGCGCAGGGCGTCGGAGCTGTCGAGGTGGACGAAACGAACTTCGATGTTCATGGGAACCTCTCTGCCTGTCTCGATGCCGAAGGTGGCACCGCAGGTAGAAGGCTTGCAAGGTCTGCGCCTATTCCGCGACGCCTTCTGCAATCCGCGCGGCGAGCGCGGCCGCCTGTTGCGCAAACTCAGGCACTGCCGTCGACTCGAAGAGCGCGGGGCGCAGCAGGTTGCCCAGCGCGTAGAGCCCCGCCGGTGCGCCACGAACCTCGCCGGTCGGCGCTGCCTGCAGCCCCATGCCATGCGGGTCGGGCCGCACGAGACCTTCACCGATAAGCTGCGGCCAGAGGTGACCTCCGAAACGTCTCGGATCGCTCAACCGGCCGGCGCCGCAGACCACAGCACCGAACCGATGGATGCTCTCCGCACCCTCGGGCGTGCGAAGCGTCACGCTGAGACCATCTGCTGCCTGCGCCGCTGCCACCACCTCTCCGCCGAGTGGGGTGAGCCAGCCCGAACGCTGCCAGCCGCGGAGCAGCTCCGCGCATTGGGCCGGCAGCCGGTGACGGCACCACTCCCAGGGCCCGCGGTGCTTCGCCAGGAAGCGCGTCTGCTCTGCATCGGGCAGCGCTTGCCATAGCGACTGCACGCGCGGCCGCACCGCGTCGGCCACCGCCTGCCAGGGAATCCCGCGCAGCTCCGCGGCTGCCACAGAGGCCCGGAACCAGTCGGCGAGACCGTCGGCAGTAAGCGGCGCCGGAAGCGCAGCCAGCGTGGGTGCATCGCCCCGCCAGCGCACCTCCGGCAGGTGCTCCGCGGGCCAGCGTGCGCGCCGGGAGAGCGCGAAGACAGGCCCCCGATGGCCCTGCGCAGAGAGCGACTCCAGGATGTCGACCGCTGTGAGCCGCATGCCGAGCACCAACACCGGCGCATCGGCCGCGATGGCTGCCAAGGCACCCGGCCGGTAGGGCTCGGTGATGACCTCCGGCACTGTGCCGAGCTTGCGCAGGGGACCGGGCACAATCGGCGGGCCATTGCCGCTCGCCAGCACCACGGTCGACGCCTGCCACGCGATGCCATCGGCCTCCAGCTCCCAACCCTGCGCCTGCGGACGCGCCGACCGAACCTCTGCGCGGAGCACCTGCAGGCGGTCAGCGGCGGCCTCCGCGACCTGCGCAAAGGCGGCGCGCAGGTAGGCGCCGTAGAGCGTCCGCGGCAAAAATTGCAGGCCGGCATCAGGCCAGCCTGCCGCGTCGGCGAACCGGACAAAATCGTCGGGGCGGTCAGGGTAGAGCGACATCCTGTCGGCCGGCACATTGAGCAGGTGGCGCGGCTGCTCGGTTGTGTAGGCCACGCCGCCGAGCGACGGCGCGGGTTCGAAGAGCACCACGCTTCCGCCAAAGTCAGCGCGCCGGAGCAGCTGGACTGCCAGCGCCATGCCGCAAAAACCGCCGCCCACGATGGCGACCCTGCCCTGCCCTACGCCCGCCGCCTGGCCCGTCATTGCAGCGGCCCTTCGTCGCTGTAGACCGTGCCCTGCCAGAGTGCGCTCTCCTCGAGCTCGCGCCGACGGCCGTCGAGCGACAGCTGCGGTTCCACACCGGCAACAAGCTCGCTCCGAAGCAGCCCGTTCGGCCGGACCACAGCCAGACCGTGGCTGAGCCCCAACACCCGCGCCTGGCGCATGAGCGAGCCACCGGCAAACTCAAGGTAGCGGCCATGCACATGGTCGCGGAAGGTCTCGTCAGGCGCCACACAGAGGCGGACCGAGCGGAAGCCGAGCGCCTTCAACGCGGGCACCAGCGCCTGCACCTGCGCCACGATATCCGCGGTCTCAAGCAATCCCTTCTTGGGCTGGTTCGTTACCTTCGCAACGCCGGACGCCGCATAGATTCGCAGGTGCTCGAGCCGCCGCACGAAGCGTGATGGCTGTCCGAGCAGCGCCTGCAGAAAGGTCATCACCCCCGACTCGTCGGCCGGCCCGGCGAGGTCTTTGCCGGCGTACCGGTCGATGATGGTCAGTGTCTTCGCCGCACCCACCATCGGGAGCAGCGAAGAGACGAAGGGCGCCCACGACGCATCCGCCTCGAGATCAAGCGACGCATGGCCCGAATCCCAGCGGGTATCGCTGAAGGTCATCAGCCTGCAGAACTCCACATCCTTGTCGTTACAGCGCGACTCCGCGAGCAGCTCCTGCTCCTCCTTGAGGTCCATCCGATCATACTCCTCCTCGGAGACAAACCAGGTGCCACCCTCCGGCTCAACGACCTCGCGCGACGCCGCCGCCACATCGGCACACTGCGGCCAGTCCGCGAGCTCGGCGACCGGTCCCGCCTCGAGGAAGTGCAGCAGCAAACGCTTCGCCCCCTCGCCCGGAAGACCGGCAACGCGCACCAGCTCCTTCCAGTGCTCTCGGCCGCGATCGGTCACAAAAACACCGTTCGCGCTCCAGGCCTTTTCGAGCCCGCGCAGCACCATCCGCGCCTGATCGGAGCCGCACGCCGAGAGCCCATCGGCAGCAGCCTGCGAGAGCGTGAAACAGTAGAGAGCCGAGGGCGATCGGGTGGCGCTCTTCATGGCTACCCCTCCCGACCGTCGGTATCGAACATGTCCACGAAACGCTCTTCGAAAAAGCCCTCTGGCCACGACTCCAGAAACTCGCCGTCTCGGTCGAGTCGCATCTCTCGTACCACGCTGCCCGACGCAACGGGAAGCACATAGTGCACAGCAACTTGGCGCGGGTCGAGCCGGCCTTCGCGGATGCGCCGCTGGATGCGCAACATGAGCGCCTCGCTGTGGGTCTCCAGGATCCACTGGTTCGGCTCGGCCCAGCGCGAGGTCGAGGTCTCGATGAAGAAGTCGGCGAGCTGTGCCTGCAGTCGTGGATGGAGGTGAATCTCCGGCTGCTCCACGCAGATAACCCGCCCCTCCGAGATGATGCCCTCGGTGATGAGCGGGAGCACCTGGCCGATGCCGAAACCCACATCCGAAGCCGTCACCGTCAGCCCGCTCCGCCGGTCGTGCAGCTTGAGCGCGGTGATCTCTCCGACCGTCTCATCGCCGAGCTGAACCGGCTCGAAGAAGTAGCGAATCTGCATGCGCTCAAACCAGGCGTTGACCCGCTCCAGCGCATAGACATCGCGGAGCAGCAGCTGCGGCACATGCTCACCCCGCTTGCCCACCGAGTCGAGCGCCGAAGAGTTCACCACATAGTGGCGCTCGGGGAAGGAGCGCAGCGGTCCGAGGTAGGAGAGCCACTGCCCGAAGGAGCCAAACGGGTTCTCCATCGCACGCGACACCACCACCACCGCCAACATGCGGGCCAACGCGGCCGTCTCGGTGCCCGCAAGCTCGGCAGGCGGCGGCGGCAGGTCGAGGTCGCACGGAAAGCCAAAGTTCGAGACCGCAACCCACTCCTTCAGCCAGCGGCTCCAGACCGCCGCGACGGCCGCATCCACAGGCCCGCCGCCAAGCGCAGCGATGGTCTTGGGGTGGCGCCAGAAGGCGGCGAGGAGGCTCTCCCGCGACGCCTCGCTCACAAGCGAGAACTGAGCCCGACCGCCGAACTCCGAGACCCAGCGCGGGTGCCAATGCGTTGCCGCACGCTCCCGTCGGACCGTGACGGGAGCCGAACCGCGCGACCAGTCGAGCGACACCGACTGCCCTCCATCCGAGAGCCCGACGCGGACCTCCTCGAGCAGGCCGAGCCGCGTGCCGGCAGAGGCGCCTGGCGCGAGGGCAAGCCCGTAGCGGAGGTCGATGCTTCGGTGGGTCGCGCCACCGAGGTGGGCACAGGCTGCTTCGTCCGCAGCATCGGGCGGGAGGCCGGCAACACGGCCGTTCTGGCCGTAGACGCGCGCAGACGCCTCGCCGACGCCGGAGCCCAGCGCGTGGGTGAGCCCGAGCAGCAGCGGGAGCCGCGCGTCGTGACCGTGGATGAGCGCCTCGTAACTCCCCAGATCGGTCATGGGACCGCGCGCCACCAGCACCGGCTCGTGGTCGCCATCTTCGAGCGTCTGCTTGAGCAGCAGCAGCGACTGAATCAGCGAACTCTTTCCGCTCGAGTTCGGCCCGTAGATGAGCGTGATGGGCGCCAGCCGCACCGTCTGCATCGTCGCGAACGGCTTGAAGTTCTGAAGACGCAACTCGGTGAGCATGAAGGCATCCGCGCCAGAGACAGCTTGGTCGGCTACCTCCGCCGCCGCGGGCTGTCAAAGCGGCTAGACCTCGCCGTCGCGCCCGGCGAAGTAGCGCTGGAGCGCAGCCGGCGCGCCGAGCTTGTAGACGAGGACGACGAAGGGGATGAAGAGCGCCAGCAGGAAGACCGAGATGTAGGTGCCCCAGTACCTGCGGCTGTCGGCTGCGAGCTGTGCCTGAATCCGCGGCGTCTCCGCGTAGGCCTCGTCGAGCCCGAACTGCTTGAGCCGCTCGCGCGATGCATCGCTCATGCCGGGCCAGCGCGCTGGCCGCCCCTCGCGCAGGTCGCTCAGCACGCGCAGCCGCTCCATAAAGTCATACTCGCGCGGCTCGTAGGGCATCGAGAGCGCCGCGAAGGGGCCTTCGCTACCGCACCGGTTCTTGAGCTCTCCATGCGGCCCGCAGAGTTCATACCGGCTCGGCCGCGCCCGGTTGAGCGCCGGCACCACCTGCTTCATCGTGTTGATCTGGGCGCCAACCTTGCCACCAAGGGCGTTGAGCTCCGCCTCCTCCTTGCTGCCGGCCGCCTCTGCCTCGGTGCTGATGGCCGACACCTTGTTCTCCGCCTTGTCTGACTCGCGCTGCGCCTGCGCCACCAGCACGCCGTGCTGCGCGATGGCTGCATCGGCCACCTTCGCCGCGTCCGACACGAGCGACGCGTAGGCCGACTTGCTGCAGCTCCCGCTCCGCAACGAGCCCTCTTCACCGCTCCGCTCCAGGATGTCGGCGACCGCGGAGCACTGTCCTGCGTCGTAACGCGCAGAGCCCTTCTCTTCGCAGACAGACTCGGCGTAGGCCTTCCAGCTGCTGTGGAGCTCTTCGACCAGTTTGTCTTCGGCGCCGTCGCGGCCCTTCGAATTGGCATAGGCTGCGTAGGTGCGGGCGCATGAGCCGCAGATGGCCTGCGCCGCTGCCCGGCTCCGCGGCATCTTGCCGCCGCAGGAGGGACGCACCAGCGGGCATCCTTGGTGCTCGCCTGCCGCAACCTTCAGCGCCTCGGCCCGCTTCACATCGCGCTCTGCCTGCAGC
>CAIWGR010000233.1 GCA_903912275.1 uncultured delta proteobacterium | reverse complement strand
CGAAATCGAGCGCTACGACAAGTCGCTCTGGTACCTCGCCACCCTCGGTAACAACGCCCCCTTCATCGGCCTCTTCGGAACCGTTCTCGGCGTCATCATGGCCTTCGACGCCATGGGCGACGGCGGCGGTGACCAGGCTGCGGTCATGGGTCCCATCGCAGAAGCGCTTATCGCCACCGGTGTCGGCCTTATCGTCGCCATCCCGGCCGTTGTTGCCTTCAACATCTTCAAGCAGAACGTGAAGGCCGCTCGCACCAACACCGAGCTCCTTACCCGTACGCTTGTCGCCCACATGTTCAGCGAAGAAGACAAGTAGTCCGTTCCGGTGGGCCTCTCCGCCCACCTCCGGTTCTGTGTTCTCCTAGATAGCAGGCAAACACCATGGCAGGCTCAGCAGGCGGCGAAGACGAGGACATGATCGGGGGAATCAATGTTACCCCCCTCGTCGACATCACGCTCGTTCTTCTCATCATCTTCATCGCAACCTCCTCGATCATCATCAAGGCCGAGAAGGGCGTAACCCTCCCCGACGCCAAGACGGCCGAACAGAGCGGGAAGGGGCTCATCAACCTCACTGTCTTCAAGGAAGGCACGAGCAAGGCCCTCATCTACATGCAGGGTCAGATTGTCGAGAACCAGGCCACCCTTCGCCGTGACCTCGAAGCCGAAAAGAAGCTCGACAAGGACGTCAAGGTCATCATCTCTGCCGACCAGCAGATTGAGTACCAGGAGGTCTCCGACCTCGTCGATGCCATCCGTAAGTCGGGCATCTCCAACTTCGCCCTAGACGTCATGAAGATCGACTAACGACGGGCCTCGCCGTCTCGAACAGGGCCGCTCCTTTGCGGCCCTTCTTCGTTTTTGCCCCACTGCCGCACGCAGCCAGCGTTTGCCCTGCGGGCTCAGGTGCTGCTCAGCGCTCTTCCACCCAGCCCTGCTGCGCCCCGGATGCACCTCCGCCGCGACTGCGTTGGGTGCCCCGGTAGGCTGCACGCACCACCCTTCGCGCGCTCGTCCGGCGCCACGCTGGGAGCATGCAGCCTTGCTCCAGCCCCCGCTGTCGCAGGCTCGGAGGCTTCCACCAGCGCGGCCGACGCGCGCGGGCGGTGCGGCTACCACCTAGGTCCGGTGCACCGCCCGCTCCTAGAGGCTGCGAGGCAGCGATCGCCAGTCCCTGCGCTCAGCGTCGCGCGCGGTTGCGCCCGTCGCCTCCTCCCCGGCGCGTTGCGGCGAGGCTACGGTCCGACCCGTCCGGACGAGATGATGCGCTCGGGATACTTCCGCATCACGGCCAGGTTGGTCGGCGGGATCAACTGGTGAATCAACGGGTAGAGCCGGTCTACCTTGAGCGGTCCGAGGCCAACCCGGTTTGCGCCATCCTGCTTGCCTGCAGTGACCGCGAGTCGGTGTCCGGTCGAGCGGACGTAGGCGCCCAGATTCACCTCGTAGTCGCCTGGCTTCATGTTCATGGGAAGCTGGAAAAGGTAGCGATCCTCGATGATCTGCCCCGGCTTCCACCGGTCGGCGGGATACATGGAGTCGCCGGGAACATGGTCTGCAGGCGCCTGGTATCCCTCCTTGTTGTTGAGGTGGAGGAAGAAGTTCAGATCCTTCTCCATGGGGCCCGGTACCTTCCACCAGGTGGTGACCATGATCTCGTGCCGCTCGAGCGTCTCTGCGCCACGGCTCGGGTCGGTCGCGTTGTCGACGCGGCTGCCGAGCAGCTCGAGGCCGCCCTCGAAGGTCGCCTTCACGCCGCCCATGTCGGCAGGGGGCGCATCGAGCACCACTTCGCCCGGCGTCTGCTCCCAAAGGTCGCGCCGGCGGAAGAGCGAGAGGTAGTAGCCGCGCGACCGCTGCCAGGTGCGCACATGGACGTAGTCCTTGCGGAAGCGGGGATCGCGCCAGATCTCGAACTGGTAGGGGTTGTTGTTGTAGGTGTCGCCGAGCGCGCCGGGCCCCGGGTCTTTGGCGAAGGCGTCGGCAATGGCTTTCTGGCGCGAGTCGGGGGTGTAGATGGTGAGGATGGCCCACTCCGGGTTGCGCTTGAAGTAGTACTCGCGCATCTCGGCGTTGAACTTGGGCTTGTTGCCGTCCGGGTCGGAGCCGATGAAGGCGTGGAGGCCGTAGCTGTTCCGCGCATGCGCGACGGTGGAATCGACGAGGCCGATGAAGTCGAGGAAGTTGATGTCGGGCGCGTGGTAGGGCGTTGAGCCGACATCCTGGAAGGCGACCAGCGCGCCGGGCCGCTCGTGGCGGACGAGGAACTTGCCGAGGTCGGGGTGATAGGTGCCGGTGAGGTCGCCGTGGCCGTTGAAGCCGTTCATCTCGCGGTAGGTGAAGGCGAGGCACTGCGAGGCTGCGGTGAGGACGAGCAGCCAGCCTGCGAGCGCTGCGATGCGGGCTGCGGCGGGGAGCTTCAGCTGGGCGAGGAGGTCGAAGAGCTCGCGCAGGCCGATGGCGGCGAGCAGCATCGCGAAGGGGAGGGCGGGCAGGTAGAGCCGGTGCCAGTGCATCTCGTCCACGCCCACTTTGACCATGAAGGCCATGAAGAAGAGCGTGACAGCCGCGATGGTCAGCTTTTCGGTGAGGAGGCGGCGGTTCAGGAAGGCGAAGGGCATCGCGAGGGTGAGCAGGCCGAAATGGTTAAAGCCGAACATCTCGCGCAGCTTCTTGAGCCCCTCCTGCCAGACAAAGTCGCCCGCACCCGTCTTCACGTAGAAGGTGTTGGGAAAGAGGCCGCCGTAGTAGCTGTAGCGCCAGGCGTGGAAGGGGGCGGTGATGGCGAGGATGACGGCCACCCAGAGCCACATGCCGCGGTCGATGCGCCGCTGGCGGGCTGCCTCTACGAGCAGCCAGAGGCCGAAGATGATGGGGAAGATGTGGAGTTCTGGGCGGGTGAGGCAGGCGCCGGCGAAGAGCAGCGCGCTCATGAGGTAGCCGCGCACGCTGTTGGCTTCGCGGGCCCGCCAGAGCGTGTAGGCGCCCGCCATGGGCAGGAGCATCGCGATGGGCTGCTCGAGGCCCGACTTGGACCAGAGCGTGAAGCTGCTGGAGGTAGCGAGCAGGAGCGCGCCCCAGAGATAGGAGGCGTCGCGGCGGAAGCCGGTGTGGCGCCCCATGGCCCGGGCCATCACAATGAAGAGCGGGATCGCAAAGCCGAAGGCGAGCCACTCGCAGACCTGGAAGAGGTCGAGGCCGAGCGCCTCGAAGGGCGCCATGAGCACGGTCCAGAGGAAGTTGGTGTAGCCCTCCACCCGCTCGCCCGTGTTGAAGACGAGCCCTTCGCCATGGACGAGGTTGTGGGCGTAACGGAAGGAGATGTAGCCGTCGTCTTTGACGAACTCGAGCACCGTCAGCAGGCCGACGCCGAAGGGGATGACCGGGAGCCACTGCAGCCAGCGGACGGCGGAGGTGGGCGGTTCGTAGGAGAGCTCCGGGTCTGGCTTGCGGAAGAAAAGCAGGAGCAGGGCGAGCAGCATCGCGCCGCCCACGGCTTCGGCCCAGTCCTTCCAGGGGCGCAGGTGAGGGAGCAGTTGCGCGAGGCGTGCGGACGCGGGTGAGAAGGTGCGCATGGAGCTGTCGGGTTCGCCGTCGACGAGGTCGATGTGGCCCAGGGCCATGCGGTGGTCGGAGGTCTTGGGCGAGAGGGTCTTGAGCCGCTTGTAGCTCTTGCGGTCGTAGAGGCCGGTAAAGAGCTGGAGTTCTCCTGCCTTGCAGGTTGCGGGGAAGGAGAGGGTGACCTCACGGGTCACGGGCGCTGTGGACCAGGCCGTGGGTAGGTTTGCGGCGTCGGCGGGGAGGTCGGTGGTGGTCCGGCAGCCGCCCTCGCCCTCGGCGTGAACGAAGGTGGTGTAGTCGGCGTCGAGTGGGCCGCTCGGCAGGTAGGTCAGGTTGACCTTGGCGCTGCCGCCTGGCTTGGATTCGGCGGTGAAGGAGGCGTCGGCGAGCGCGAGCCCTTGGTCGAATCGGACCCCGTCGGAGCTGCAGGCGGTGAGCGCAAGGCCGAGGCCGACGAGGGCCAACAGGAGTGGTCGCATAGGGGCTGTCCGAAAGGAGGTGCGTCGAGGGTTGCAGGGGTAGCGGCAGGGGCGGAAGCGCGTCAACCTGCGCGGGCGCAACGGCTCCTCCGCCGCGCGCATGCGGTGGTGCGTCAGAGCACGGCAGAAGCGCCCATCGGGCAAGGGTTGACGGGGCCTCCGGCGGTGCTAGAGCGCGAGCTGTCTGGTGCATCCGCGGGGAGGCGCCAGGCGATCCGCAACCGCCGACGCGGGCACATCCTTACGGGGAGCGCCACGCGGTCACGGCCAAGGTCGAGGGACCCCATGACCCGCAACATGTTCAAGTCGAAGATCCATCGTGCCGTCGTCACCGACGCAGACCTCGAATACGAGGGCTCCGTGACGCTCGATACCAACCTCCTGGAGGCGGCAGACATCCTGCCCTTCGAGGCCGTGCACATCTGGAATGTGACGCGGGGCACGCGGCTGCAGACCTACGCGCTCGAAGGGCCGCGCGGGTCGGGCGTCTGCTGCATCAACGGCGCGGCCGCCCACCTGATGAAGAAGGGCGACCGTGTCATCATCGCCACCTTCACAGAGCTGACGGACGAGCAGGCCAAGGTGCACCGGCCAACGGTCGTACTGGTGAATGACCAGAACCAGATCACCCACGCGAAGGTCGACGAGATTCCCGGCCCGATGCGTCGACTCGCGTAGGCAGGGCTCCGCATGACCAGTGTGGTCGCACTCTCAGCCATCGTGGCCTTCGCAGCGAGCACGGTGCTCTATGTGGGAGAGTTGTCGGCGCGCGAGGGTCGGAAGCACCAGACGGGGTTTGCCGCGTTGTTGGCGGCGCTTCTGCTCACGCTTGTTCTGGCGGGCGAGCTGGTGGTCGGCCGCGGTCCGGCAGCGCTGCTGGCGCCGGGCGACAACCTGGTCTCGCTGACGCTGCTGCTTGGCATTGTCTATCTGGTGGCGCAGGGTTCATCGGCCACCCGCGTTGCAGGCGTGCTCGTGGCGCCGGCGGGGACCATCCTGCTGACCGCCTTCCTGCTGCAGGTCCCCATCGTCGAGTCGGCCTCGCCCGAGCTACGCGGCATGCTGCTTCTGCACATCGGGTTGTCGGTGTTGGGGCTCGGCATGCTCGGTGTCGCTGCCATCATGGCTGCAGTCTACCTGGTGCAGGAGCGGCTGCGGCGGCAGCGCCGGTTCGGCGTGCTCTTCCAGCGTCTTCCGGGACTGCAGGAGCTCGACGACGCCTACTACCGCCTCGTTGTGGGCGGCTTCATCATCTATACGATGGCTGTGACGCTCGGCGTCGCCTGGTCGCTCTCGTCGCCCCACACTGGCCTTGATCTGAGGGTGCTGCTCGGGACCATCTCCTGGCTCTTCTTTGCGGGCGTGATCCTCTCGCGGGTGAAGAGCGGCTGGCGCGGGCGCCAGGCTGCCTGGCTGACCATCGCGGGCTGCGTTGCCTGCTACGCAATCCTGGGCCTCTACAGCGGCGGTGGCCGATGATGGGCAAACTCTGCCTGCTCGGCGTCAGCCACAAGAGCGCGCCGGTGGAGGAGCGTGAGCGGCTCGCCGTGCCCGAGGCGTCGCTCCCCGACCTCATGCGCGAGATGGTGGCGCTACCTTCGGTGAAGGAGGTCGCCGTCGTCTCGACCTGCAACCGGGTGGAGTTTGTGGCGCTGGCCGACGAGCCAGAGGCCGTGGAGGGTTTCATCAAGCAGCGCTTCGGCCTGACCGATGAGTGGATGGCCCGCCACGCCTACGAGTATGGCGGCCGCGACGCGCTAACCCACCTCTTTCGCGT